>NC_020299.1:300000-600000 GCF_000340865.1 Candidatus Kinetoplastibacterium oncopeltii TCC290E | reverse complement strand
AAGTATTTGATCTATTGATGCTCTTTTATTATTTAATTCTATAAAAACTTCCAATATTTCTTTTCTAAAACGCTTGCCTTCACAGTCCTTACAACATAAATATATGTCTGGTAAGAAATGCATTTCTACAAATTCTAAACCACTGCCATTACAGGTGGGACATCTTCCATGTCCACTATTGAAACTAAATGTATTAGAAGAATATTTTCTTTTTATAGACAATGGAGCTTTAGAAAAAAGTACTCTGATTATTTTGAATATATTAATATAACTAGCTATATTAGATCTCGTGCTTCTTATAATAGGTGAATTATCAATTAATGTTACATCACCGTCATATCCGTCTATTTTTTCGAATAGTTTTCTATTTAATAATTCTAGTTCAGAGTGTTTTTTATTATGCAATCCATTGTATATGATTTCTCTAAGAAGTGTTGTTTTGCCTGATCCAGATACTCCTGTAATACATACTAATTTATTAAGTGGAATTTTTATTGAAATGTCTTTTAAGTTATTTGCATGAGCTTTTGCTATTAACAAAACATTATCGTTAAAATTAATAGGCTCAGCATTGTATTGCTTTTCAAATTTCAGTTTATTATTTGCATACTTTGATGTTATTGTGTCAGCTTTATATAATTCGCAAGGAGATCCATCGAATATGATGTTTCCTCCGTTTATGCCTGACCCTGGTCCTAGTTCTATTACCCTATCTGCAGATAATATTAATTGCAAATTATGTTCTATAACTATTAGACAATTTCCATAATCATTAAGTTTCTTTATAGACTCCAATACTTTACTTATATCTTTATAATGTAGCCCATTAGAAGGTTCATCAAGAACAAACATTGTGTTTATCAATGACGAGCCTAATGCAGTAGTCAAATTTATTCTTTGGGCTTCTCCGCCAGATAGAGTTTTACCCTTACGATCTAGTGTTAGATAATCAAGGCCAATATTTTTTAAAAAATCTAACCTGATTTCTATTTCTTGAACTGTCTGATTATCAGATTTAATGAAAACTCGATTTTTTTTGAATTTATTAAATAACTCTAATGCATCATTCACTGACATTAGCAATACATCGCTTATATTTACTGTATCAGTGTTCTTTTGATCAATAGATTTAATAGTATGATGATTATTTTTCAGTTGATCTTCTGTGCTTCCAATACGCCATAGTAATGATTTATTGTTAAATTTTCTTCCATTGCATTTGGGGCATATTAAATATTTTCTATATTTTGATAATAGAACTCTTATATACATTTTGTAAGATTTTTTCTCTATATTAGAGAAGAATCTTTTTATTCCATACCATTTATCTGAAGAGTATTCGCAGTCGCCATATATTACCCAATCTTGTTGATTTTTTGATAAATCTTTCCATGGTGTTTTTAAAGGTATAGAGGCTATATTTGCGTAATTCTCAAGATCATGTTGGCATAATTTAAAGGTATTAGATTGCCAGGGTTTTATTGCTCCTTCCATTAAGGTTTTGCTATCATCTGGTATTATACGGTCAATATCAATCTCTAAAATATCGCCAAAACCGCTACATTTATCACAAGCACCCAGTGGTGAATTGAAAGAAAAGTTACTTGTGGAAATATCATCGTATACTAAGTTGCAATTGTTGCATTTCAAATTGCTATTGTAACGTAATGTAATTTCATTAGATTCATGATCGCAGCAATAATATATAACAACTTCACCATTACCCATAAACATAGCAGTTTCTATTGCTTCATAGCAACGATTCTGATTTTCTTTTGATAAATTTATCCTATCTTGTATTACAAAAATCGTCTGGATATCAGTTTTATTATTGTTGAGGAAATTCTCTTTATATATATCTAGGTACCCTTTTTTTGAAAGAGATTCAAGTATATCTTCCCTTATATTTGGTAATAAAATTATTGGGAATGTTATTTTCAGTTTGTTATTTTTATTTACTTTAATTTTTTCATTTAAGTCTTTCAATATGGAATCTGGTGTATGTTTCCTCACTAACTGATTACAATTTTCACAGAATAAATTAGAATTATTAGCAAATAATATTTTTAGATATTCATTAATTTCTGTAAGTGAGCCCACAGTACTGCGTGAATTTTTTATATGATTTTTTTGATATATTGCTATTGCTGGCAAGATTCCACTTATACTAGTAACATCAGGCTTATCCATTTGATCTAGAAATTGTCTTGCATATGTAGAAAAGGTTTCTATGTATCTACGCTGTCCCTCCGCATATATAGTATCAAACACAAGAGAACTTTTTCCGGAACCAGATACTCCGGTAACTATTATAAAATCTTCAGCTCCAATATTTAGGCTTAAATTCTTCAGATTGTTTTGTTTAGCACCAGTAATCTTTATATTAGATTTCATGATTCATTGTTATTTGTATTAAAATAAATTATATAATCACGATATCACTGTTTATATTTTCAAATGATTTTTCAAGAGTTTTTGTTGTAAACAGGTTATAATGTAATATCATTATTTAAATTTTTTATTTAAGGAGTTTATTATGGCAGAACGTAAACGTGTAAGACGCAATACTCTTGAGCGTCGTTGTTTAGGTAAAGCTTATAAAAGGTTATTTGCAGATTTACCAAAGAACGTTTTTAAAATGCTAGAAAAAGTTAAACGTTCTTAGCAATAAATATGTGTTCTAGAATGATGTTTACTTAGGGTTTTATATTTTTATCATTTGTCTAACAGCTAGTTATTTGTTTTGTTATTGTTAATTTTTGTTAAAACTCTAAAAGTTCATTCATCTTCTTCTTAAAGCATATGTCCGCGTTAGTATGCTTTAATTTATTAATGTTAATCAATGATTTATTATTTAATCTTTTTTTAAGAGTGTTCATAAATAGCTATGGCAAAATACGTATATACCATGAACCGTGTAAGCAAGATTGTTCCTGTGAATAAGTATATTCTGAGAAATATCTCTCTTTCTTTTTTCCCAGGAGCTAAGATTGGTGTTCTTGGTCTAAATGGATCTGGAAAGTCAACATTATTAAGAATAATGGCAGGTGTTGACAAAGAGATCGAGGGAGAAGCTTTTGCTATGCCAGGACTAAAGATAGGATATCTCTCTCAAGAGCCATTGATAGATGATAAATTAACAGTTAGAGAAGCTGTTGAGCTAGGAATGAGTGATATTTTACGTGCAAAAAAGCGTTTAGAAGCCATTTATGCCGCTTATGCTGAAGTAGATGCTGATTTTGAAAAACTAGCTTCTGAACAAGCTGAGCTAGAAGCTATTATATCTGCTTCATCTACCAGCGGGTTTGATGATTCTGAATTACAAATGGAAGTAGCAGCTGATGCTTTGAGAATTCCATCTTGGGATGCAAAGATTGAAAATTTGTCAGGTGGAGAAAAAAGAAGAGTTGCTTTATGCAGAATGTTATTATCTAAACCAGATATTCTGCTATTAGATGAGCCTACAAATCATCTAGATGCGGAAAGTGTTGAATGGCTAGAACATTTTTTACATGATTTTAAAGGCACAGTTGTTGCCGTAACTCATGATCGATATTTTTTGGATAATGTTGCTGAATGGATACTAGAGCTGGATAGAGGTTACGGTATACCATGGAAAGGTAACTATAGTTCTTGGCTGCTTCAAAAAGAAGTTCGTTTGAAGGTTGAAGAGGGTACAGAAAGTGCTCGTCAACGTACAATAAAAAAGGAATTAGATTGGATAAATCAAAATCCTAAAGGTCGGCAATCTAAGGCTAAAGCACGATTGAATCGTTATGAAGAATTAGCTTCGTATGAATACCAAAAAAGAAATGAAACGCAGGAAATATTTATTCCAATATGCGATAGGTTGGGTAATGATGTAATTGATTTTGATGGTGTTAGCAAAGCTTATGAGGATAGATTATTAATAGATGATTTAAGTTTTAAAATTCCTCCAGGTGCTATAATAGGTATAATTGGTGCTAATGGAGCAGGTAAATCTACTTTATTTCGTATGATTATTGGCTCAGAGACTCCAAGCAAAGGAAAAATTATAGTAGGCAAAACAGTAAAAATATCTTTTGTTGATCAATCAAGAGATTCTCTAATCAACGGCATATCTGTTTTTGAAAATATTTCCGATGGAGCTGATATAATAAACATTGGTAAATTTTCTATGTCCTCAAGGGCATATCTAAGTCGCTTTAATTTAAAGGGAACAGATCAAAGCAAGTTAGTTAGTGATTTATCTGGGGGAGAACGTGGACGTTTACATTTGGCTAAAACTTTACTTTCAGGTGGTAACGTTTTGCTCTTAGATGAACCTTCAAATGATCTTGATGTTGAAACAATTAGAGCTTTAGAGGATGCTTTGTTAGAATTTCCAGGAGTTATTTTTGTAATTAGTCATGACAGATGGTTTTTAGACAGAATAGCGACTCATATTATATCATTTGAAGGTGATTCTGAAGTGGTATTTTTCAATGGAAATTATAATGAATATGAAAGTTACAAAAAATCTAAGAACAAGAACATAAAACCTAAAAGGTTGAAATACAAATCGCTAAGATAAAACAGACCAATACACCTTTACTAGGCGTATTGGTTTATTTATTCAAGAAACTTCTTTCTTTTGCATTTCTATCTTTACTTCTAAAACATCAAGTGAACCGTGTCTTTCCACGTTAACTTTAATATCATCAAGATCTATATTTACGTACTTAGATAAAACTGCAATTAATTCTTGCTGTAGTTTAGGCAAATAATCTGGTGAACCCTTTGTTGAGCGTTCATGTGCAAGTATTATCTGTAATCTTTCTTTTGCAACAACAGCTGATTTCTTTTTTTCTCCAAGTAGGAACGATAAAAATGACATTTTATCTGCCTCCGAATAATCTTTTAAATAGGCTAGGTTTTTCTTGCTCTGTAAATTTCATAGCAACTTCTTTGCCTAAATAACGAGAAACTAAATCTTCATAAGCTATAGATACATTAGTATCTTTCATATGAATAGCAGGTAACCCTTGATTTGATGCATGTAGCACAGATTCAGATTCTGGTATTACTCCAATAAGATTTATTCTTAGTATATCTTCAATATCTGATATGGAGAGCATTTCTCCAGTCAACACTCGTTTAGGATTATATCTTGTAATTAGTAAATATTCTTTAATAGGGTCTTCACCATTAATAGCTCTTTTAGATTTTGATGATAAAATTCCTAATATTCTATCTGAGTCTCTAACAGAAGATATTTCAGGATTTGTAACTACTATCGCATCATCAGCAAAATAAGCTGCCATTAAAGCACCTGTTTCAATGCCAGCTGGCGAATCGCATACAATATACTCGAATCCCATTTTACTAAGATTTTTGAGTACTAGCTCAACCCCATTTTTAGTCAGTGCATCTTTATCACGAGTTTGAGAAGCTGGTAAAATAAAAAGGTTCTCGACTTTTTTATCTTTTATTAATGCCTGATTTAAATTTGCTTCTTCTTGTACTACATTGATAAAATCATATACAACTCTTCTTTCACAGCCCATAATTAGATCAAGATTGCGCAATCCAACGTCAAAGTCTATTACTACAGTCTTGTGACCTCGCATAGCTAAACCAGCAGAGAAACTAGCACTACTAGTGGTTTTGCCAACGCCACCTTTACCAGAAGTTACAACAACGATACGTGTCACGACCTTTATATCCTTATTAAATGTTAATGCTATCATGATACAACAGTCTACAGTATAAGTAGATAAAATATTCTCTAGTTTTTACAGTAAACGAATTGAAATTTTCTCATTGCATAGTTCGGCAAATAGTTTTTTGTTATACATATCACCATTTAAGTTGTTATCAAAGATTTTATATCTCCCAGCTATAGCTAACAGTTCGGCATCAAACTGTGTAGTAAATATACGAGAATCAGTATTTCCATTGGCTCCAGCTATTGCTTTGCCTCGCAAAGGTCCATAAACATGAATATTACCATCTGCTATTATCTCTGCTCCAGGACTTACCATTCCAATTACAATTAGATCAGTTTTATTAGCATATATTTTCTGTCCTGATCTTAATGGCTTATCTATCAATAAAGGTTCAAATTGACTATTTTCTATTTTTTTATCATAAAGAGAGTTATTTATATGATTTAAATCTTTTCTACTAGATGATAAATTTATCAATCCTATATCTAAAGCTGAAAGTAAATTATCTCCGTTTGCGAATATTCCGATTATATTAATATTATATATTTTCAGTACGTCTATCAGTTGATTCCAATTTACTGTTTTTGTTAACATACTAACATCGATAATAATGTATTCATTTTCAAAAAAATTTCCAGAATTTTCTAAATAATTCTTTGTAGACATATACAAATCGTCATCACTATCCTGTAATATCAGCTTGGTTGCTATGATATTAGCACTTTTACAATCTATTTTAGATGGTTTTGTTATCATTTAATTTTTTATGTAAGAATCTTTCAAGGTAACAATACGATTAATTACTATATTTTCATCTGTACTATCTTTATCCATAATGAAGTAACCAAGTCTTTCAAATTGCCATGTTTTGATATCACGATTTATTGTATTTGGTTCCAATAGTGCTGTAATAGTTTTTTTAGAATTTGGATTTATGTAATCAATAAAATTATTTTCATCGCTATCTAGAATAGGCTTAGTGAATAGATGCTCATATAGATTTATAGTTACAGATTGAGCATCTGTTGAAGATAACCATGTTATATTGCCTTTAACTTTAATTCTATTTGATCCATCAGTTCCACTTTTCGTATCTGGTAAATATTCCGCATGTACTTCTATAATATTTCCTTTACTATCTTTTCTACAACCGGTACATCTAACAATATAGCCATATTTTAGACGAACTAGATTTCCAGGAAATAATCGAAAATAATTTTTTTGAGGATCCTCCTGAAAATCATACTTGTCTATCCACAATTCTCTTTGAAAAGAAAAATTACGATATCCAAGGTTTTTATCATGATGATTTATAGGAGCATGACAAATTTCTGAATAATTTATCGGATAGTTTGTTATTATTAGTTTTAAAGGATTTAAGATTGCTATAGCTCTAGTTGCTGCTATGTCAAGATCATCTCTCAACGCTTGTTCTAGAATGCTATAATCAATTAAAGAATCCGACTTAGATACAGATATTCTCTCACAAAATAGTCTTATAGATCTAGGAGTATAGCCTCTTCTGCGTAGGCCAAATATTGTTGGTAATCTCGGGTCATCCCACCCATCAACATATCCTCCTTTTACAAGAGTTAATAATTTTCTCTTGCTAGTAACTACATAGCTTAAATTTAATCTTGCAAATTCATATTGATGAGGAAGAGGATCTGAAAAAATTCCTATTTTTTTTAATTTTTCTAAAAACCAATCATATAAAGATCTTTGGTCTTCAAATTCTAATGTGCATATACTGTGAGTAATACCTTCCAATGCATCTTCGACAGGATGTGCCCAACTATACATTGGGTAAATACACCATTTAGAACCTGTTCGATGATGAGAGGAGTGACGTATCCTATACATAATAGGATCACGCATATTTACATTTGGTGATTTCATATCTATTTTTGCACGTAATACAAGACTACCATTTGGATATTCTTGATTCTTCATTCTTCTAAATAATATTAAAGATTCCTCTGAAGGTCTGTTACGCCAAGGAGATTCGATACCTGGATTAGTTAATGTTCCTCTATTATGCTTAATTTCATCTTCATTTTGTTCATCAATGTAAGCATAGTCATTTTTTATTAGTTCTTCTGCAAATTCATACATGTAATTGAAGTAATCGCTTGCAAAATATAGATTATTTTGACTATTATTTATCCATTTAAAACCTAGCCAATTAACTGCTTCAATTATTGATTCTACATATTCTTTATCTTCTTTATCAGGATTGGTATCATCAAATCTTAAATGACAAGATCCATTATACTGTTCAGCTAATCCAAAATTTATACATATACTTTTTGCATGTCCTATGTGTAAATATCCATTAGGCTCAGGAGGAAATCTTGTCCTAATTGATGCAAAGTCAATTTTTTTGATATTTTTTTGTAGATTACTTGGTCCAGGTATTCCTGACCATAGCCTTTTATCTAGTTTTCCTGAATTAATATCTTCTTCTATGATTCTACGCAAAAAATTTTGCGATGACATGTTATTTTCAATAGTAGTCATTTATTTAAATTTTATTAATTAGTAGTTAAGTTTGATTAATATATGTTATTAGGAACTTATCTAGGGAATATTTTTTTGCTGAGAAGATTGTGCTTGATTATGCAAGCCTAAATGATTCCAAGTTATAGATGTTGCTATCCTGCCACGAGGCGTTCTTTGTATATATCCATGTTGTATTAGATAAGGCTCTATAACATCTTCTATAGTATCCTTTTCTTCTCCTATAGATGCAGCAATACTGTCAATTCCGACAGGACCACCATCAAATTTATAAACAATAGCTTCTAATAGTTTTCTATCCATGATATCTAATCCATGAGGATCTACTTCTAGCATTGATAAAGCTTGGTTTGCCACAGTATCGTTTATTATGCCTTCTGCTTTAACTTCAGCATAATCACGTACTCGTCTTAATAGTCTATTAGCTATCCTTGGTGTACCCCTCGATCTTCTAGCAATTTCTTCAGATCCATCTGTTGTGACATTTGTTCTTAACAATTTAGCACTTCTAGAAATTATACGAGAAAGATCTTCTGAATTATAAAATTCAAGTCTAGATATGATCCCAAATCTATCTCTTAATGGGTTTGTTAGCATGCCTGCTCTAGTAGTGGCACCTATTAATGTAAATGGTTGAAGATCTAATTTTACACTTCTTGCAGACGGTCCTTCTCCTATTAGGATATCTATCTGAAAGTCTTCTAAAGCCGGATAGAGAATTTCTTCTACAACTGAGGATAGTCTATGTATTTCATCAATAAACAAAACATCATTTTTTTCCATGTTTGTTAGTATTGCTGCTAGATCTCCTGGTCTTTCCAATACAGGACCAGATGTCTGCCTTAGGTTAGCTCCCATTTCATGTGCAATTATATGTGCAAGAGTAGTTTTTCCTAAACCTGGAGGCCCAAATAATAAAGTATGATCCAAAGACTCTTTTCTATTTCGAGCAGCTTTTATAAATATCTCCAGTTGATCACAAGTTCTTTTTTGTCCTATATATTCATAGAAATTTTTTGGTCTCAATGCACGCTCAATAGATTCTTCGCTACTAGGAGCTGTAGGTTCTAGTATTTTGCTATGTGTTCTGGTTGTTTGGGCAAGATGATCGGGCTTAATGGCCATATTCAGTAGTTATAAATATTTGTAGATTAATGTAGCTTTCATTTTATGCTGGATTAACCAGCACTCAGTAACTTCAGCGCGTATTTTATACTTTCAGATATAGTAAGATTTTCTGGAACAAAATTAATTATCTTCATTGCTTCTTTACATGAATATCCTAATGACACTAATGCATTAATAAGGTCAGAATGTATCTGAGGAACTTGTGTCGAATTTAATCCGGTTTCTGATTTTATTTTATTTTTTAGCTCTAGTATTAAACGCTCTGCTGTTCTTTGTCCTATTCCGGGAACTTTAGTAAGAATTGATGGTTCCTGCATTAATATAGAATTTGACAGTTCTTCAACTGTTAAAGTAGACAAAACTGATAAAGCAGTGCGAGCTCCTATTCCTGCTGTTTTAATCAATAGACGGAAAGTATTTCTAGTATTGTGATCATTAAATCCAAATAATATGTGTGCATCCTCACGTATCAATAAATGGGTGAATAAAGTTAATTTTTCATTAATATGTGGAAGAGAATTAATAGTGCCAGAAGTTGTTTCTATTTCATAACATATACCATTTACATCTAAACAAACACTATTTGTACTCTTTTCTAATAATTTACCAGTGATCCTTTCTATCATATATCAACATTTCTCAAATTAATCTTCCGTTTTTAACAGTCTTTTCTTTATCATTAATATCACTATGTTGTAAGTTCTTCATAATCATTCTGAATGGATTTATATTTGAGTGACAGAGAGCACATGATAGAGCATCAGCAGAATCAGAAGAAGGTAATCCGTTTAAGGATAGCAATCGTTGCACCATCATTTGAACTTGATTTTTTGCAGCTCTTCCTGTCCCGACAACAGCTTTTTTTATTTGTAATGCAGTGTATTCATAAACTTTTATATCATTATTAGCTACTGCACATAAAGCAGCGCCTCTAGCTTGTCCTAGCAAAAGTGTTGTAGCTGGGTTAGTATTCATAAAAATTATTTCCATGGCTGCTACTAAAGGATTTGTCTCTCTAATAATTTGATTTAAATTATCAAAAATTACCTTTAGCCTTTCAGCTAGTGGCAAATCAGTTGGTATTACTATAGTGCCACTAGTTACGTACTTGATGGTTTGGCCATTTTGTTCTATTATTCCAAACCCTGTCTTCCTAAGTCCAGGATCAATGCCAATAATTCTCATTAATGACGAAAATGCCTTATTCCAGTCATGGCCATGACTATACCATGTTCATTAGCAGCATCTATAACCTCATCATCTCTCATACTACCTCCTGGTTGTATCACACAACTGCTACCGGATGCTACTATTACATCTAGTCCATCGCGAAAAGGAAAAAATGCATCTGATGCTACAACAGAATTTTTTAAATCTAATTTTGAATTAATTGCTTTTATAGATGCGATACGAGCAGAATCGACACGACTCATTTGTCCAGCACCAATACCTAATGTCATTCCTTTGCTAGCAAAAACGATTGCATTGGATTTGACAAATTTTGCTACATTCCAGGCAAATATTAAATCATCAATTTCTTCTTTTGTTGGTTTTCTTTTAGTCACAATATTAATATCTTTTATGCATAAATCCTGACTATCAGTAGTCTGTAGTAACCACCCTCCACCAATTCTTTTTGCATCGAAGTTGTTAGTACCATGACCTATTGGAACTTTTAAAACTCTTATATTTTGTTTTGATGATAATTCATTTATTGCATCATTATCAAAATTTGGAGCTAATAATACTTCTAAAAATTGATTATCAATTACTGTTCTAGCAGTTTCTACATCAACTTTTTTATTAAATGCTACTATGCCTCCAAAAGCAGATGTTGGATCTGTTTTAAATGCCTTGTCGTAGGATTCTCTTATGTTATTACCGATAGCAACACCACAAGGATTGGCATGTTTTACAATTACACAAGCAGGTTTTTCGAAACTTCGAACGCACTCCCAAGCTGCGTCTGCATCTGCAATATTATTGAAAGATAGTTCTTTGCCTTGTATTTGCCTATAGTTGCTTAGCAATCCTTGGCTAATGTTTTCATCAATATAGAACGAGGCAGTCTGATGAGGATTTTCTCCATATCGTAAAGTTTGTTGTTTTTTTGCTTGTATTGTTATAATTTCTGGCCATTTTTGCCTATTAGGAGTTTCATCATATTTTGGAGTTTTGTCTAGCAAGCTGCTTAGATAATTTGTTATTAATCCATCGTATGCTGCTGTATGTGCAAAAGCTTTTGTTGCCAAATTTAAACGTAACTCATAGGAAGTATTCCCATACTCATCTATTTCATTTATTACTTTAGTATAATCTTTTGGATCTACTATTACTGTTACACCATCGATATCATTACCATGATTCTTAGATGCAGAACGCAACATTGCTGGGCCACCAATGTCAATATTTTCTATTGCATTTGAAAAGGAACATCCTTCTTTGGATATTGCTTCATTGAATGGATATAGATTCACAACTAATATATCTATTTTATCTATACCATATTCTTTAATTGTATTAACGTGCTCTTTTTTATCACGTTTTGCTAATAATCCACCATGAATTTTAGGGTGAAGTGTTTTAACTCTTCCATCTAAAATCTCAGGAAATCCCGTATGTTCAGATACTTCTATTACTTCTAATCCAGCTTCTCTTAATGTTTTAGCTGTTCCCCCAGTTGAGAATAAACGAATCTTTCTAGATATTAAAGATTTAGCAAATTCAATGATTCCTGTTTTGTTAGAAACAGATATCAAAGCAGTTTCGATTTTCATAGTATATTGTGTCAAGTAGATTTAGTAGAATAATTTCTCATGAGCCATGGTGTTGCCTATAAAGACACTTAAAAAATTATATTTGTATTTTATATAGCATAAGTTTTTTTCTCAAAGTACTCCTAGTAATTCCAAGCATTTCAGCTGCTTTAGACTGATTGTTATTGGACCTTTGCAAGGCTACTTCTATAACTGGTTTTTCGACGCACAAGACAACCATTTTTAATATATCATTAGGTTTAGAATCTCCCAAGTCATTCATATAGCGTGCTAAGCTTATACGTATACATTCTTCGAAAATATCTTGTTTATTCATTTGGGCAAAAATTATGGTTAATAGTATTTATATTAGTCACTCAAATTATAAATTATAATTTGCCAAACTAGTATTATATTTTATTTTTTTGTGAATGATTCTATTGAATTTTAATTAATAATAAAAACTATTAATAATGAAAATATTTTATAAATAATATATCATATTTTGATTGTTATCTTTTCACTATAAAATATAACAGATATTTCAATTAGTTGGTTACATTTTCGTTCCAATTATAAGCTGCCTTATAATTGATCTTTTTAGTGGTTTTATTAAATCAATTAAGGATAATGATGTACCAAACATTTTTTGTATTAAATGTATTTTACTGCTAAAAATATTAGTCAACGTATCAGTAATACCTATAGTTATAATTCTATCTAGATATCTTTTGTTATTGAATTTATTCAGTATGCTGATAGTTTCTGTTTTGTTATCTAGCCATTTATCAATACATCTGACAAGACATCCAACATCTCTAAGTCCTAAATTTAATCCTTGTCCTCCAATAGGATGTATAGTTTGAGCTGCGTTTCCTATAGTAACCAAATTTAGATCATTTAGATGTTTTTTTATTTTTAGAGATAATGGAATTGTATATCGTTCAAAGTCAGACGATATATTTCCTAACAGTGATCCGAAAAATTTATTTATTGATATTGAGAATTCTTTGTTTGACATATTGATTAAACATTCTATATTTTTTATATTATCACACCAAACTACTGAATAGAGATCTAAGTTCTGTGGAGTTGGTAGCAGAGCTATACATCCGGTATCAGTAAATCGTTCCCAAGCTAATCTTTCTTCGTTATTATGTGATCTAACTTTTACTGTTGTTAATAAAGCTTTTTGATCGTATTTTTTTTCAAAATCGCTACAGTTTATCCCATTAGCTTGTATAACAATTAGAGATTTTAAAAATGAGCCATCTATTTGTGTCTGGTAAATGCTATTTTTTTTAATAATTTCAACATTGTCGCCACATATAAGTGATACTCCGCTTTCTAACACTAATTTATCTAATTTTTTTTGAAGATTGTCATAGTTAACTATACTGCCCAGTTCGTCTATATTGAGATCAGTATTCTTTAATAATAATTTACCAAACTGATTGAACTTAGAAACATGTACTGTTTTTATAACAGATGATCCTTCTGGCCAAGCATTTATACCTTTCAGTAGCAACTTACTATCATAACTTAGAGCCAAGACATCTGGTTTGTGTTTTTTCTTAATCAGATCAGAATCAAGGTCAATCTTCTGTATCAATGCTACTCTGGAAGGATTTGTTGTTAGCCTAGATAACAAAATAGCCAAGGTACTTCCAGTAATGCCAGATCCTACTATTGCTATATCAAATTCTTTATTCATTTTAATTTCGATAAATATTATTTCTGTGTATTGTTTATATATACATTATATTTTCTATCACTGCTTTATCAACTGGAATATTTTGTGAAATAATTTAGACTTATTAATAAAATGATTTCTATTATAATAACTGTGTTTCAAAATCTATTAGATAACTAGTCAGAATAATTTATTTGTATTTAATGTTTTACTCCTAACAACATGACATAAAATAATATTCTTTATGCTTTAATGCTTAAATCTGATTTATTCAGATATTAGTCATTGAATGATAATTCAAACTTATTATTAGTTATGATGTTTAAAATTATTTATAACGATAGCTTTTTATGTGTTAGCTTTTTGGTCTTTTAATACTGTTTCATATAGAGCAAGTTTAATATAAGATAAATTTTCCATTTACTTTTCTTATTCCAGTATTATCTGAAGTATAATAACCTGGTTCTTAGCCTGTATATATTGAAATTAGATATTCGTGTTTAACTATTGAATTATTTTAAGTGATTTAATTTCATAAATTTTCTGTTGATGCAAAAATTAACTTTTAAGATATTTTCATAGATCCATTTTTACTAAAATCATGAATGAATTTAGCCAATAACTAGATTCACAAATACATAATAAGCAATTGCTGATTTTCTACAAGAATTGGCAGAAATTTCATACGATTTTTAATTTTAAATTTCTACACTATCTTTTACCAATTTTATTTAGGATAGTGTAAGACTTATATACATAAAGCTAATATTGTTTATTATTATCAATCCTTGATAAATTAGTTTTTTAGAAATGATTTTTTTAAAATAATTTGTTTTATATAATATGCATAATTAAAGCTAGGTAATTTTTTTGTTACTTATGGGCCAAATACAGATCTTCCAGATGATCCTTTGTTTATATCATTTGTCATAAAAAATAATATCAATAGTATCTGTTATCATTATTAATCAAGAATTTGGCTAGTTTAATTCAGCTATCAGATAATAAAAATTACTATTTATTATTATAAGATGTTAAGCAATTTTTCTATGATATTAAATATCATAGCTATATTATTTCCATAGTTATTTAGTAATTTTTTAAAATCTTATTTAAGATAAATATGTTTATATAAATCGCATACATATTAATTAAACCAATGAAGAAATATCATAATTATGATATTTGCTGTTTAATAAAAAATTATTTGATATTAAGAATTATTCTAAGGCTTAATAATTTGTTGTTTTTCCTTAACAAGTTTAATTTGTTATTATTTTACTGATTCAGTCAATTATGATGATTTTTTATGATTATGCCCCTTACTTTTATATAATTGGATTATATAATAAGTACAACTTAGCTAGCTATTTTAAATTATTTTTCATATCATTGCATACAGCATATAGCATTGCTTGTAAAATCAGTTTTTATGTTTATTTAGTTCTGTAAATCTGTATCTTGGTACATAGCAACTGTTTATAATTTTTTTATTATGTTTATATATTAAGTATTTTAATGAATCAAATTAGTATTTTTGATAAAGATGTAAAATTAAACTCATTCAGCAGTTTTGGCTTAGATGACTCTATATTGAGTGTTCTAAATGAGATTGGATATATAAAACCAACTCTAATCCAGGAATCTGCTATCCCCAATATATTAGAAGGTTTTGATTTTATTGGTGCTGCTCAAACAGGAACTGGTAAAACTGCAGCTTTTATTTTGCCAATAATTAATAAATTAATACCTTTTGCAAATAATAGTGTTTCTCCAGCTCGTCATTTATTACGTTCCCTTATATTGGTACCGACTAGAGAATTAGCTGATCAGGTTTACGAATGCATAAAACTTTATAGCAAGAATACTAAATTACGTAGCCTAGTATTGTTTGGTGGGGTAGATTTAGAACAACAAAAGGATCTGTTGCATAAAGGATGTGAAATACTAGTAGCAACTCCTGGTAGATTAATTGCTCATATAAATCAGAAGAATATATCCTTAATTAATGTGGATACATTAGTTTTAGATGAGGCAGATCGTATGCTCGATATGGGTTTTATACCTGATGTTGATAGAATAGTTGGAATGCTCCCCAAAAATAGACAAAGCTTATTATTTTCGGCTACATTTAGTGAAGGTATTCGCAAATTAGGTCTAACCTATTTAAAAGATCCAGTTGAAGCTGATGTTACTGTCCCAAATTCTATAGCTGATACAGTTCAACAGATTTCTTATAAGATATTTAATAATGATAAATATGCAGCTATGTTGTTTCTTATACGCAGTGCAGGCATGAAACATGCTATAGTATTTACCAATACGAAAATAGGTGCAAATAAGCTAGCTAGCTATTTATCCTTAAATAAGGTTAACACTGATTGTATTCATGGTGATAAAACTCAAAAAGAAAGAATAAGGATTTTGAATGATTTTAAATTAGGTGAATTAGATATTTTAGTTGCTACTGATGTTGTTGCTCGTGGATTAGATATAGTAGGCATTTCTTGTGTCATAAATTTTGATATTCCTCATAATGCTGAGGATTATGTACATAGAATAGGGCGTACTGGAAGAGCTAATAAAGAAGGGAGCGCTATTTCTTTATATTATCAAGAAGAAGATATTTATTTATTAGAAATAGAAAAGCTAACTAAAAGTATAATACCTAGGTTGGATTTTTGTTGTAACGATAAAAATGACTCTATACATTATGATAGATGTAGAAAGCCTATTATTCTTGCTTATAATGGAATAAGAAATGTTGGTTTTAAAGACTATCTGAACAATAATCATACTGTGGATACTAATAAAATTACAGCAAAAATAGCTTTTTTACTTGGAGGATCTGGTAGATCCTAACTGATTATATTTTAGGATGCTTCAAGCATTTCCCAAATGTTGGGTAATTTTGTTTTAATGTCTTTGTTATTGTTTATTGTTTTTATTATCATATTTAAATGGTCAATGTTAGAACTTATATTGCCATAAAATACAGTTTTCTTGCTTATTTGCACTAACAAAGTAGGGAAATTTATTATGTCTTCATTACCGATAAATTCATAATTATCTTCTATATCTATCCAATAAAACATATGTAGTTTAAATTTATCCGATAGAATGGATAATTCTTTTCTATATTTCCTACATGTGCTGCACCAATCAGCACAAAAACAAATTATTAGATAACAATCTTTCTTGTTTTTAGACAACTTATCTTTATTTGGGTAAAGGAGCATTTGATCAAATAATTATCTAATTTTATTTTAAAATAAAAATACAAATTTTCTGTTGTAGAATATTAATCATCTTTTATTGCATTTATACATTGTTCTATTAATATTGGTCCTTTATATATAAGACCTGTATATATTTGGACTGCATCAGCACCTGACCTAATTTTCTCTAAGGCTTGTTTTGCAGATAATATCCCGCCAGTTCCAATTATTGTTATGTCATCTCCGATATTCTTCTTAATTCTTTCTAGCACAATTAGTGATAATTCATGTAGAGGATATCCGGATAATCCTCCTTTTTCTTTGGAAAAAATTTCATTTTCCATATTGTTTCTAGATATAGTAGTATTGGTCGTTATTACCCCTTCAATTCTATATTTAACAAGAGCCTCTGATATTATGTCGATATCACATAATTCCAGGTCAGGAGATATCTTTAATGCTATTGGAGTATGTTTTTGATAAATATCAGATAATGATTTACGTGCTTCTACTAGTCTATATAATAAATTATTAAGATGTTCTTTTTCTTGTAGTGATCTTAATTTTTCAGTGTTTGGAGAGGATATATTTATGGTTATATAGTCAGCATGATTATAAGCCGTATTTAAACATTTCAAATAATCTTCTACAGAAGATTCTATTTTTGTTGTTGCATTTTTCCCAATATTTATTCCTAGAATTCCTCCATTTTTACGCCAGTTACTTCTTCTTACGTTAGATATAAGTTTATTTATTCCTAAATTATTAAATCCCAATCTATTTATTATTGCTTCTGATTTGGGCAGACGAAACATTCTTGGTTTCTGATTTCCTGTCTGTGGGTAAGGTGTTACTGTTCCTATTTCTATAAATCCGAATCCTAAATTACCTAATGAATCTATATGTTCTCCATTTTTATCTAGACCGGCAGCTAGCCCAATAGGATTTTTTACTTTTATCCCCATAATTTTTTTTGGCAAAGAAGGAGAGTAGCTTAGAATTTTTCTAGTTAAAGAACATTTATAAGTATAATCAAGACATTTGAGAGTTATCTCATGGGCCTTCTCTGGATCCAAAGAAAACAGTATTTTTCTTATAATAGGGTATGATCTGAACAGTAATGGCATATAGTAATTAAGGTTATTTAAGAAAATTAATTATACAATGTGATTCATTGTTTTTGTTTAATATAAAATAAATATCTTACTAAGATTTTATGGAGGCGCAAGGCGGAATCGAACCGCCGTACACGGATTTGCAGTCCGCTGCATGACCACTCTGCCATCGCGCCTTAATTTTTTTGTATTTTTGATTAATTATATGGAGCGGGAAACGAGTCTCGAACTCGCGACCTCAACCTTGGCAAGGTTGCGCTCTACCAACTGAGCTATTCCCGCAAATGCTATTGGCACCTAACTTTTGTGATTGTAACACATTATTGATATCTTATACAATACATAATCTTGTTATATCGAGTAATTAATTGTATTGTAAAATACAATATTTTTAGCTATAAAGTGTAATTTATGAAATCGAAACCAAAGCATCAAAATCTTAAGCATTTTAATACATTTAGTCTTGATTCTTACACAGATCATTTTTTTGTAGTGCGTAATTTCGAAGATTTGAAATTCATAACCAATATTTTCGAAGATTATAAAGATATTTTTATTATAGGAGGTGGTAGTAATGTAATTTTAAAAGATTACATAAAATCACTTGTTATTAAGGTTGGTTTTTCAGGCATAAAAATAATATCTTCTTTCGAAGATACTGTTCTGGTAGAAGCCTATGCTGGAGAATCTTGGCATGATTTCGTAATGTACTGTATTAATAAAGGTTGGTATGGTTTAGAAAATTTAGCTTTTATACCTGGTACAGTTGGAGCTGCTCCAGTACAAAATATAGGAGCTTACGGGATAGAATTCTCAAGATGTTGTTATAGTGTAGTTGCTTGGAATTTAACAAATGGTAAAATGGTAGAGTTGCCAGCTAAAGAATGTTTTTTTTCTTATAGAGACAGCATATTTAAACAAAAAACATATAAAAACTTTATTATTTTATCAATACGCGTAATTTTATCAAAAATATGGAATCCTAATATAGAGTATTTCAAAAGAAATGATTATTTTGTATCCAGATCATTGAAATGTTTAGTAGATATTAACAATGTTATTAGTATTATTTATAATACACGTAATTCTAAGTTACCTAACATTAAAGAATTTGGCAATGTCGGTAGTTTTTTTAAAAATCCTATAGTATCGAAAGATGTTTTACTAAATGCTATTTATTTGTTTTCAAACTTAGTTTTTTGGAAAATAGGAGAAGATTCTTATAAGGTATCAGCTGGTTGGCTGATAGACAACTGTGGGTGGAAAGGTAAAACATATGGCAAAGTAACTGTATACGAAAAAAATGCCTTGATATTATTAAATCAAGGCTTTGCTAAATTTGATGATGTTATGAGACTTGCTACATTTATTATTAACGATGTTTATCTTAAGAGCGGAATTAGATTAGAAATAGAGCCAAGAATTTATTAGATATCATTTTTCATATAGATAAAACATCGTTCATAGTAAATTTACCATTTTTCTTGTTCTTAAGAAAAATTGCAGCTTGAATTGCTCCATTTACATAATTTTCTCTACTATTTGATCTGTGTGTAATCTCTATTCTTTCTCCATGTCCACAAAAATAAACTGAATGATCGCCTATAATATCTCCACCTCTCATCACTGAAAAACCAATAGTTCCTGGTTTTCTAGGTCCAGTATAACCGTGCCTTGCCCATGTTGCAATTTCAGAAAGAGAGGTTCCCCATGACTTTGCTATTGTTTCTCCCATTGTGATAGAAGTTCCAGAAGGACTGTCAACTTTTTCGCTATGATGAGCTTCGAATATTTCAACATCATATCCAGATCTTAATATCTTTGATGCTAACTCTATAAGTTTCAATGTTGCATTTACACCGATACTTGTGTTCGACGCATGTATTATAGCTATATTTTTTGATGCTTGTTCTATAATGTTCAGCTCATCTTCGCTAAATCCGGTGGTTCCTATAACCATATTAACTCTATATTTTAGACAGTGTGACAAGTTTTTCATCGTGCCTTCTGGCCTAGTAAAATCTATCAGACAATCAGCATTTTTTAATGAATCTAGGTCATCTGTTAATGAAATATTAGATCCTTCTATCTTCTGTCCTAAATAATGGCTACTTGAAGAATCCAAAGCTGTTACTAACTGAAGCTCTGGATTTTTTAATAATGTTTTAATTATGGATGATCCCATTCTTCCACTTGATCCTGATACAGCTAAACGCATAAGATTTCCTTAATTTTTTAATGATTTGCAATTTAATATTTTGAGATTATTTTAGTTTTTTATACCATATTTTTAGTCTATTTTCCACAAACTGTAGAGCAAGTTTTGTGATCTTATATTCTTTATTAAATTTTTGGCTTTAGTGAAAATATTTTCATATATTTTCTTTGATAATAGTTGATTTTCCAAGTAGCAGTTCAACTTGAACAGATATCAAATTTTCGTTTATAAGTTTGGTCTTTTGATATTTATAACTCTTTCCTAGTTTTATATTTATTTAATATGGCAAATAAGATATTTGTAGCCCTTTTTATTATAAATCTTTTACTATTTTAATTAGAATAATTAAGATAAATATAAATTGATATATGATTACATAAATTAGCTTCCTTATTATTTCCAATCATAAAACCTATTAAATGTAATTAATATTTATCTTTTCTAATAATTAGAGTTCTTAATCTTGTCTAGCATTTCTTTTGCGTGGTTTATAGTTGTTATTGTTATTTCTGCACCACCTAGCATCCTTGCTATTTCTTCAGTTCTTTCATTATTAGATAGCAAACTAATCTTAGAAAGTATAGCATTTCCTTCTTTATATTTGTTTACTAAGAAATGGTTATCAGCATAAACAGCTACTTGTGGTAGGTGAGTTATTACTAGTACTTGATGTGAATTGCTAATTCTTTTTAAGAGCTTGCCAATATTTTCAGCTACAGCTCCACCTATACCATTATCAATCTCATCAAATATTATAGAGGGAGTGTTGTTGTGATTGGTAATTACAGATATTGCTAAATAAATTCTTGATATTTCTCCTCCAGAAGAAATTTTCATAATTGATTTCGGCGTGGAAAATTGATCATGAATTAGAAATCTCACACTATCTATTCCAGAAGATGATTTATTGCCATCTGTTACTTCTATTTTAAAGGATTTATCATGCATAGCTAGTGTTTTTATTATATCTGTAACCTTTTTACTTAATTTAATAGCAGTTTTCACTCTTTGTTCTGATAATTTGGTTGCATAATTTATGTACTGTTCTTTGTTTAGTTTTTCTTGATTTTTAAATATATCAATGTTCGTATTTTTGATTTCATCGATCCTGTTTTGAATCTTCTGATATAGTAAATTTAGATCTTGTGGTTTTGTTTTTAATTTTTTTGATAATGTTTCTATATCATAAATTTTAGATTCTAATAATTTAAGACGGTTCGGATCAATTTCTATATTACTTACATAGCTATTAAGATCATATATAACTTCCTTCATAGCTATCTGTGCTGAAATTAACTCTTCATATATCTTTAAAAGAGATGGATCAGACTCTATAATTTGTTGAATTAAATTTATACTTTTGCACGTTAGTCTATATGCTGATGTTTGATTATCATCAAGATATTTAATAACAGAGTCACATGTCTCAATTATACTCTCTATGTTAGATAATTTTTTATACTCTGAATATGTATTCAATAAGTCATCGTCTGAAAATTTAATTAGCTCTATTTCATTTGCTTGCCAATGTAAATGATCTAACTCATTTTGCAATCTAGATGCAGATTGTATTGAATTGTCCAAATTTTTCTTAGCTGATTCCCATAATTTCCAGTAATGATTTGTTTGTTGTATTAGATATTTATACCCACCATAAGAATCTAAAATTGTTCGTTGCGATTCACTATTAAATAAATCTTGATGGGCATACTGGCTATATACTTTCACAAGTATAGATCCTAACGATCTAAGATTAGCCATTGTAGATTTAGAATTATTTATATATCCTTTGCTGCGGGATTGTTTATTTATTATTCTTCTTATTGTTATTTCTGATTTAATTTTAATATTATATCTCTCTAACCAAGCGGAGGATTTTTCGCTGTTTTCAAAAATTGCTATAATCTCAGCATAAGAAGAACCTTGTTTAAGCACGTTAGTTTCCGGTCTATTTCCCAATACTAATGACAATGCATCTATAAAAATAGATTTACCGGCTCCTGTTTCACCGGAAAATACGGCTAAGCCATTATTAAAATTGACTTCTACTTCATTTATAATTATAAAATTTTTAATAAATAGTGTTTTTAACATATTATTTATTCAATATTGTCTGACGTTTTTGGCATAACATTCCAGTTTAGCTTTCTGCGTAGAGTAGAAAAGAAATTGTATCCATTTGGGTGAATAAATTTTGCAGAATGTCTTGCCTTATGTATATTTATACAGTCACCTGGTTGTAATTCAGACCATGTTTGCATGTCAAAGTGTACGTTTGCTTCTATTTCTTTTCTACCAACTGTTAACAGAGTTATTGCTAAAGAACCACTAGACGGTATTACTATAGGTCTGTTAGATAAAGTTTGAGGTGCAATAGGAACGAGTACTATTGCATTAAGAGTAGGGTGTATTATAGGACCATTTGAGGATAAAGCGTATGCAGTTGATCCTGTTGGAGTTGCAACTATTAATCCATCAGATCTTATCGTATACATAAAGACATCATTTAGATCTACTTTAACTTCTATCATTCCTCCAATGCCAGCACGGTTTATAACAATATCATTTAATGCAAAGTCAGAATACATTTTTTTATTATCTCTATATATGCTACCTTCTATTACTAATCTTTCTTCTAAAGTATAAAATCCATCCATTATATTAATTAATGCATTATATGTTTCGTCAATAGAGATATCAGCAATAAATCCCAGTCTACCGTGATTTATGCCTAAGATAGGTAAACTATAAGGTGATAAGTATCTTGCTGCTCCTAGCACTGTTCCATCACCTCCTGTTACTATTGCCAGAGATGCTGTTTTTCCTATAGTATCAATATTGGCTACTGTGTAGTCATATATATTAGTGTTAGATGCAGTAGCAGATTCTATAATTATCTTTCTGCCTGTTTTGGAAAGCATATCTGCTATAGCTCTTAAAGGTTCGTCTAGCCTAGCATCTTGGTATCTGCCTATTAGAGCAATTATTGGGAAATTCATATATTATTTTTCGTTAATTTCAAATATTACTTAAAGTCATACTACATCTTTAAATATAATTTATATGTAAATATCTTAGTAAGTATTACAAATCATATATTCTATTTTAGCATTTTTTAAAATAGTGCTAACTTATATATAGATATATGTGATTTTGTTTTCTTATTTTTTTAAATTATCAATAAATAATTGCCTATTGTCATTTATTTATGTTGCTATGGATATTACTTTTTAATTAACACAATAATAAGTACCGTTTAACCAATTAAATATAATTATTAGCAATGGAGAATTTTATGATTTTTAATTTTTTTTCTAATACGAAAGCTAATAGTGAAAAAATATTAATAAGTAGTAGTAATTCGAAATTAAAAAATATAGATAATAAAAATAATATAGGTATTTTATTAATAAATTTAGGCACTCCTAAGACATTCTCTATATCTGATATTCGCCGTTATCTGAGAGAATTTCTATCTGATAACAGGGTTATTGAAATATCCAAGTATTTTTGGATCCCTGTTTTATACTGTTTTATATCATTATTAAGACCATTCAAGTTGAGAAAGCTTTATAAAAATATATGGACTAAAGATGGGTCGCCAATGCTTGTTAATAGTCATAATCAGGTTATAACTCTTAAAGAAATCATGAGAAAAAGTGGCTTTCATGTTGAAATTGAACTTGGCATGAGATACGGTGATCCTTCCATAAAAAATGCTATTAACTCACTAGTTTGTAATAAAAATTGTTCAAGAATATTAATAATTCCTTTATACCCACAGTACTCTTCTAGTACCACAGGTAGTTCTATAAGCTTTGTTACTAATCACTTAACAAAATTTAGAGATATACCTGAGTTTCGTTTTTTAAAAAGATTTAATATTGATGATTTTTATATAGATTCTTTAGTTGATAGTATTAATAATTTTTGGAATAAAAATGGTAAGCCAGAAAAATTAATTGTTAGTTTTCATGGAATACCTTTTAGTTCCATAGAGCTTGGAGATCCTTACTATCAAGACTGTTTAGAAACATATTTAAAGTTAAAGAAAACTTTGAATATTGATGAAGGTCAAATAGAGATGGCTTTCCAGAGCCGTTTTGGTTATTTAAGATGGCTTAGTCCTTATACCTCAGATAGATTACATAGCTTAGCTAAAGAAGGATTTCTAAGGGTTGATGTTATATGTCCAGGTTTTATTGTTGATTGTTTAGAAACTCTTGAGGAGGTTGATTATGATTATCGACGATTATTTATAGATTCTGGCGGCAAAGAATTTAATATGATTCCTTCTCTAAATGATAATCCATTTTGGATAAACAAATTATCAGATATGATAAAGTTAAGTTTGCAGAATTGGTAATAGTTTATTTATATGACTATTTGTTTATATAATATGCTTTATTTTAATTATTTTTAAATAAGATTATTAAGGAGTTTACAATGACAGATATAAAGATTCCTGAGGAAATAATTTCCGAAGAAACTAAGGAGATTCAATCAGAAGATAATTTGTTGTCAGAAAACACGCTTAACGATTTCAAAGATCTTAGTAAAAAGTTAGAAGATGCTAATATCACGATAAAAGAACAAAACGAGAAAATATTACGTATTTATGCCGAAATTGAAAATATTAAAAGGCGCTCTAATGATGATATTGCTAAGGTAAGAAAATTTGGAATTGAATCATTTGCTGAAGGACTAGTACCAGTAAAGGATAGTTTAGAGGCTGCATTATTGCAGTCAACTCAGACTATAGAATCATTGACAGAAGGGGTAAAAATAACTTTAAAGCAACTTGATGCTGTTTTTGAGAGGAATTTTCTAAAAGAGATTAATCCATTAGAAGGCGACAAGTTCGATCCTAAGATACACCAAGCTATATCATCTATCAAATCTGAAAAACAAGCCAACACTATAGTTGAATTGTTACAGAAAGGATATGTTATTTCAGATAGGGTTTTAAGGCCAGCTTTAGTTGTTGTGTCTGCAGGCAACGCAGATATTGAATAATATAAACATTTTCAACATATAATTTATTTATTTAATAATTCAATGTTTGTTATTGGTCTTGAAAAGTATATGTTAGACCCCAATATCATGTTAAAGAGACATTATTTATATTATATAATTTATTAAGGCAAATATATTATGGGAAAGACTATTGGTATCGATCTTGGTACTACAAATAGCTGTGTTGCTGTTATGGATGGTAGCCAGATCAGAATTATAGAAAATTCTGAAGGGGCTCGGACAACCCCTTCTATAGTAGCATATATGGAAGATGGAGAAGTTCTAGTTGGTACTTCTGCAAAAAGACAAGCCGTTACTAATTCTAAAAATACTATTTATGCTAGTAAGCGTCTAATTGGTCGTAAATTTTCTGAAAAAGAGGTACAGAAAGATATAGATCTTATGCCTTACTCTATAGTTAAGGCTGATAATGACGATGCTTGGATAGATGTCAGAGGTAACAAAATAGCTCCTCCGCAAGTATCTGCTGAAATATTGCGCAAAATGAAAAAAACAGCAGAAGATTATTTAGGTGAAGAGGTAACAGATGCTGTTATAACAGTACCAGCATATTTCAACGATAGTCAAAGACAGGCAACAAAAGATGCAGGAAGGATAGCTGGACTTAATGTTAAGAGAATTATAAATGAACCAACTGCAGCAGCATTGGCTTTTGGTTTAGATAAATCAGAAAAATCTGATAGAAAAATAGTGGTATATGATCTTGGTGGTGGTACTTTTGATGTTTCTGTTATTGAGATAGCTGAGATAGATGGTGATAAACAGTTCGAAGTTCTATCTACTAACGGAGATACCTTTTTAGGTGGTGAAGATTTTGATCAACGAATCATACAATACATAATAAGCGAATTCAAAAAAGATCAAGGTTTAGATTTATCAAAAGATGTTCTTGCTTTACAGAGGTTGAAAGAAGCTGCCGAAAAATGCAAAATAGAGTTGTCTTCATCACAACAGACAGAGATCAATTTACCTTATATAACTGCAGATTCCTCTGGTCCTAAGCATTTAAATATGAAAGTTTCTCGTTCAAAGTTAGAGTCCTTAGTGGAGGATTTGATAATCAGAACAATAGAACCTTGTAAAACAGCGATTAAGGATGCTGGCATATCAACATCAGATATAGATGATGTGATCTTGGTGGGTGGTATGACACGCATGCCTAAGGTTCAAGATAAAGTTAAGGAATTTTTTGGTAAAGATCCTAGAAAAGATGTTAATCCTGATGAAGCAGTTGCTGCTGGAGCTGCTATACAAGGAGCTGTACTATCTGGAGAACGCAAAGATGTTCTGTTACTCGATGTCACGCCATTATCTCTTGGCATAGAGACTCTTGGCGGAGTCATGACAAAAATGATACAGAAGAATACAACAATTCCAACAAGATTTTCTCAGGTTTTTTCCACGGCTGAAGATAATCAACCTTCTGTTACGATAAAAGTTTATCAAGGAGAGAGAGAAATAGCATCTGGTAATAAAGCTCTAGGTGAATTCAATTTGGAAGGTATTCCTCCATCCTCAAGAGGAATACCACAAATAGAAGTAACTTTTGATATTGACGCTAACGGTATTTTGCATGTTTCTGCAAAAGACAAGGGTACTGGCAAAGAAAATAAAATCACAATAAAAGCTAATTCTGGATTATCTGAGCAAGAAATTCAAAAAATGATCAAAGAGGCAGAGATAAATGCAGAGGAAGATCATCGTATTGCTGAATTAGCCCTAGTGAGAAATCAGGCTGACAGCTTAATACACTCCACCAGAAAAGCATTAGATGAGCATAGTGATAAATTGGATTCTTCAGATAAAGATAATATAAATAATGCTATTAAAGAGTTAGAATCTGCTTTAAATGATTCTGACAAAGCTATTATTGATTCTAAAATATCTGCTCTGGCAACAGCTTCTCAAAAACTTAGCGAAAAAATGTATTCTAGTATGCAAAATGAAACTCAAAATAAGACGTCTTCAGACGATAATGATAAATCACCTAACAATGAAGATGTTGTTGACGCAGATTTTAAAGAAGTAAAACGAGATCAATAGTATTTTGTGAATGACTTCGGCCGCCCGATAGTTAATTTTTGATTGTCGGGCTTTTTATTTTTTAATTAATTTCTAAATATTTCTTATATGAGAGATATTATAAATATATATGGCAAAAAAAGATTTTTATGATGTTTTAGGTGTGACAAGAGACGCATCTGACCAGGATATAAAAAAGGCGTACAGAAAGTTAGCCATGAAATATCATCCTGACCGCAACCCAAATAATAAAGAAGCTGAAGAGAACTTTAAGGAACTTAAAGAGGCATATGAAGTTTTAGAAGATAAAGAAAAACGTGCTGCTTATGATCGTTTTGGTCACTCATGGTCAGAACAGCAAAATATGAATCATGCTTATAGCAACAGTGGTGGATTTGCTGATGCATTTGGTGATATTTTTGGTGATATTTTTGGTTCCTCTGGAATGAGAGGCAACGATGGCAGTAGAAATAGAGGAGCAGACCTTAAATACAAGCTTGATATTACTTTAGAACAAGCATCTGCAGGATTTAATACAGATATTAATATTCCAAGTTGGGATGTCTGTGGAAAATGTAACGGAAAACGTGTCAAAGAAGGCTCTAGCATTAAGAAATGTAGAACATGCAATGGTAATGGCTCTATACGTATGCAGCAAGGTTTTTTTAGCGTGCAGCAGACATGTAATGTTTGTCATGGTAGCGGTGAGGAAATTAAAGATCCTTGCTCTATTTGTAGAGGTGTAGGCAGGGTAAGATGTAACAAAACTTTGCAAGTTTCGATTCCTGTTGGGATTGATGATGGAATGAGGATACGTCTTTCTGGAAATGGTGACATTGGAATTAATGGTGGGGAGTCTGGTGATTTATATGTTGAAATACATATAAAGCCGCACAAGATCTTTAAAAGAGATGGCGATGACCTACATTGTGAATTGACAATACCTTTCACTTGTGCTGCTTTAGGTGGAACAATACAAGTTCCAACTTTAAACGGTAAAGCAGAAATCTCAATACCTGATGGCACTCAATCTGGCAAGACTTTCAGACTAAAAGGAAAAGGAATACGTAATGTCCGTTCCTCCCATTATGGTGATTTATATTGCCATGTTGCTGTAGAGATTCCTGTTAAACTAAAAGATGAACAGAAAAATATTCTTCGTCAATTTGAGCAATCTCTAAGAGATGAGGGAGGGCATCATTCTCCGCAAAGCAAATCTTGGACCGACAGAGTAAAAGAATTCTTTAGTTAGCATATAACTATGATTTTGATACCATTTCTTTAATTCGCATTAAATATTTGTTTGAATCTAGTTTTATCCCATAATTCTGGCTATCTTTTATCGTCAATTTTAGGCATTTTATTATTTTATGAGCTGCAGTATGTGGATTGTTACTAATAACTAATTTGTTATAAGCTGCTTTTATACCACAAGGTTGATCTATAAGTAATTGTTCTGATACTGCTAAGTGCATTGATAAATGAAGAAATGGATTTGACTCTAAGCAACTGGAATTATAAATATTTTTTATAGATTCTTTGTTGCTGAGGTCAGCATGAAATTGCGGGTGTTCTAAAATCCATGTTGCTGTTGCTTCCTCTATTGGAGTCATGATTTTTGATAATTTTTGTTTATTCCATACTTCTATGAAAAAAGACCTAGCTTGCTCTAACGATGGATTGAACATAATTTCATTAATATTTTTAATAGTTTATAGAGAAGATATTCTATTTAATAAAAATTTGTTAAAACTGGTATTTTAAGTTCTTAAATGGTATACACTTCTGTAAATTGTTACAAATTATTTTTATAATATAAATTTTATATTATAAAAATAATCCAATAATATACAATATTATTACAATAGGATTAATTATCAAAATTGTATATTATAAGTTTGATGATTAATAATATTGTTATACGCGGAGTGTTTATATGAGTAATTCCAATACCCAGAAACTTTCTGTCATGACCTTAACCGCTATGGTAGTTGGTTCTATGATTGGTGCTGGTATTTTTTCTTTGCCTCAAAACTTTGCTCAAGTTACTGGTGTGTTTGGTGCTTTGATAGCCTGGACTATTTCAGGGCTTGGGATGTTGATGTTAGCGTTTGTATTTCAGTCTTTATCTTGCAGAAAACCAAATATAGACTCTGGTGTTCATGCTTATGCTCAGGCTGGATTTGGTGATTATTTGGGATTTTCTTCCGCGTTAGGATATTGGGCTGGTACTTGCTTGGGCAATGTGACCTATTTATTAATAATAAATTCAACAATAGGTTCTGTTTTTTCTATTTTTGGAGATGGTACTACGTTAGCAGCTGTTATCCTGTCTTCTAGTATACTATGGTCATTCCATTTTTTAGTGTTAAGAGGAATAAAAGAAGCTGATTTTATTAACAATATAGTTACTATATCTAAACTTATTCCAATAGTTATATTTATCGTTTTAGTATGTTTTGGTTTTAAATCGGAAATTTTTATTAATAATATGTGGGGTGGAGGGACCTTTAGTTTGAGCGGTGTTTTTGAACAGGTCCGTGGTACAATGTTAATAACTGTGTTTGTATTCCTAGGTATAGAAGGAGCAAGTGTATATTCTCGCTATGCTAAAAACAGAAAAGATGTCGGTGTAGCTACTTTATTAGGTTTTCTTGGTGTTTTGTTGTTACTAGTGTTAATAACCATATTATCATATGGAGTTATGGATAGGTCAGAGCTAGCCTCATTACGTAATCCATCAATGGCTGGTGTATTACAAGCTGTTGTCGGAGAATGGGGAGCTATTCTTATAGGAATAGGTCTCTTGGTCGCTGTTTTAGGTGCTTATCTTTCCTGGTCTCTTCTTGCAGCTGAAGTTTTATATACAGCTGCAGTATCAGGAACCATGCCTTCTTTTTTGAAGAAAGAAAATGAAAATAGTGTCCCATCAGCATCACTATGGATGACAAATATAACTATACAGGTTTTTTTGATAGTTACGATGCTTGCAAGAGAAGCTTTTACTTTAGCTATAGAATTAACAAGTTCTATGAATCTAATACCATATTTATTAGTAGCTGCTTACGGTCTTAAACTAGCAACTACGGGAGAGTCATATAGTATTTCAGAAAAAAAACAGAGAACATTCGACTTATTTTGTGGTTTTATGGCTACTGTCTTCGCTACATGGTTGCTATATGCAGGTGGTCTAAAGTATTTACTATTATCTTCTGTTTTGTATGGTCCAGGAACGGCTTTATTTGTAATGACAAAATCAGAACAATCTAAAATAGTTTTTAGCAAATCAGAATGGCTAATTTTCCTTATAGCTATGATTGGTGCTATTGTAGCCATATACTATTTAATCACCGGTTATATCGTTATATAGACCAACCATAAAAGCTAAGGTTAATAAAATTTTTCTAATTTTCTATATTAACCTTAGAGAATACATTCATTATTACCACTCCTAATACAATTAAAACTATCCCAGCTATAGCTGGAGTGTCTAATGTTTGTTTAAAGAAAAATACACCTATTAACGATACAAGTATAATTCCAACACCGCACCAAATAGCGTAAGCTATGCCTACAGGTATTTCTTCTAATGTCAATGATAGGAAATATGTGGATACTATGTAGAAAAAACATGTGAATAATGATGGCCATAGTCGAGTAAAACCAATGGAATTCTTTAAAGCTACTGTTGCAAATAGTTCAGTTATTATTGCTATAGTTAGGTATGTGAATTTCATTATATTAGCTTTCATTTTTGATTTTACGTAAAAGCACAATCAAAGCTCCAGATCCGCCATTACGTTCTGCTGCTTCAGAAAATGCTCGAATTTCTGTTGTCTGTACTAACCAAGAGCGCACTTTACCCTTTAATATCGGTCCATTTTCTGGGGAAGATCCATACCCTTTGCCATGAATAATACAGATACATCTAACATTGTTTTCTATACAGCGCCCAATAAAATTTATAAAAGCCGATCTAGCACTTTCTATGCATAGACTATGCAAATCAAGACTTGCTTCTATTCTCCACTTCCCGAACTTTAAGAATTTTACTATATTTGGATTCAAATTAGGTCTGACGTAAGCTCTACCACTATCAAACAAAAGATGATCTACAGACAACTCATCAGATAATTCGCCGTTAATTATATCATAATTATAAATACAAGTATTTTTATGATTATATTGCAATTGATTATTATTTTTGATCTTAAATTCGTCTTGTATTTTTGTTTCTATAAATACATTATGTTTTCTTGTTTTAGTTGCTTCAATAACATCCAATTTTTTATGAAATTTATAATAATTTTGAGCAATAGATAGTTTTATATATTTAGCCTTCATTTTTCTCAAGCCATCTTTGAGCATCTAGAGCAGCCATACATCCAGTCCCAGAGCTAGTGATTGCTTGCCTATATATGCTATCTTGCACATCTCCTGCTGCAAATATTCCTTCAATTGATGTCATTGTTTGAAAGTTTTTGTCATTCTTTTGAGTAATTATGTAACCTTCTTCTGTTTTCATTAAATTATTAAATATATTTGTATTAGGGTTATATCCTATAGCAATGAATACTCCATCTGTTTCGATATTTTCTAATGAGTTATTTTTAGAGCCAGACAGTACTACATTTGTAACTTTATCCTTATTTCCCTCTATTTTGCTAATAGTATAAAATGTTTTAACTGAAATCATATTCTTAGAAACTTTGTCCTTAATTCGATCAAGTAGTATGGGCTCAGCTCTGAATTTATCATGTCTATGTACTAGTGTTACACTACTGCATATATTAGATAAAAATAATGCATCTTCTATAGCTGTGTTTCCACCTCCAACAATAACTACATTTTTACCTTTATAGAACATCCCATCACAAGTTGCACAATAAGATATTCCCTTTCCTAAAAATTCTTCCTCAGATTTAAGGCCTAATTTTTTTGGAGATGATCCGGTAGCTATAATAACTGATTCGCATATGTAATCAGTACCACTATCTCCATTTAGTAAAAATGGTCTTTTTGATAGATCAGCATTTATAATATTGTCTGGAATTATTTCTGTATTGAATTTCTCTACATTATTTAAAAAAAGACCCATAAGATCAGATCCACTGATATTATTATATTCTGTTGGCCAATTTTCTATTTCTGTGGTGCTCATTAATTGACCACCTTGATTTAGTCCTGTAATAATGATAGGGTCAAGATTAGCTCGAGCTGCATACAATGCAGCTGTGTATCCAGCAGGTCCAGACCCAATTATTAATATTTTGGTTTTTTTAGTTTTGCTCATAAAATATCCCTTTATGCTAATCCAACATATATCAAATTAATTTTATCAACATGTTTCGTATATTTAATTTTATCTCTAAGAAAATACGTATTCTAAATAATATTAGATTACCATTTTTTATAAAAAATTCTGCATTATTTTGTGAAGCGGCATTAATATTTCTTGTATTTTCATTATCATGGTTAATGCTAAGCTTATTCTCTTGGGATTCTAATGATAATTTTGTTCTTCATGGTCAGGTTTTACACAATTCAATAAATAATAACGGTGGTTTTGTTGGTGCTTATGTGTCAGAGATATTTTTTCATCTGTTTGGCTTCTCATCTTTCTGGTTTGTTTATTTATTGTTCGGATGGATACTTGTTATTTATTCTAGACTTTCTAGTTATTTTAGAAACAATGATCAATTATCTAGTTTTTTCGAAATTTGTTTTTATTTTGAAAGCATAATAGGCTTTTTATTATTGCTTTCAGGAACATTAGGAATGGAGTCAATATTTTCTAATTTTATAGAGAATAATATTGATCAAAGATTTTCGGAAATCTGTAGATCTGGCTGTATTATAGGTAACTATTTATCCGACTACTTAGTATTTTTAATAGGAATGGCTGGATCTATTCTTCTTTTAACAGTTATGATTCTAACTGGTTTTAGTTTATTTTTTTGTTTTTCCTGGTTATTATTTTTTGAAAAAGTTGGTTTTTTTATTGAAGATTTCATCAAAAAATCTAAATATATATCTATATATATATTTAGGTATACAAGCAAAATTATTCAACAATATATCAATTATTTATATGAATTTTTTCATAAAAAAAGAAGTGTAAATAAGAATGAAACAAGATTAAACAGCGATAAAAATATTTCAAATAAAATAATCAATAAAAATGATATTGTCATGCACGACAAGTTTGTCAATATTGCAAAAATTGAAATTAAGGATCAAGAAAACAAAGTACAGGATCAAGAAAACAAAGTACAGGATCAAGAAAACAAAGTACAGGATCAAGAAAACAAATTGCCATCATTAACGTTATTAAATTCATTGAAACATAAGGATATAAATGTTTCATCTGAGGATATAAGTTTAGTATCTAAATTAATAGAAGGAAAATTAGCAGATTTTGGTGTAACTGTAAGAGTAGTGTCAGCAAAAGCTGGTCCTGTTATTACTAGATACGAAATCGAACCGGCAATTGGAGTCAAAGGAAGTCAGATAGTTGGTTTGGCTAGAGATTTAGCGAGAGCACTAAGTGTTGCTAGTATCAGAGTTGTTGAAACTATACCTGGTAAAAATCTGATGGGATTAGAATTGCCTAACATAAATCGTCAATCTGTATATTTGTCAGAAATAATTAGTTCTTCTGTATATAATTTAGCAAGATCTACTTTAACTATGGCTTTGGGTAAAGATATTGCTGGAAATCCAGTAACAGCTGATTTAGCTAGAATGCCTCATCTTTTAGTTGCAGGCACTACTGGATCAGGTAAATCAGTTGGTATAAATGCCATGTTGATATCTTTACTATATAAATATGATTCTTCTATTATTAGATTAATTTTAATAGATCCTAAAATGTTGGAAATGAGTGTTTATGAAGGTATACCACATCTTTTGACTAATGTTGTTACTGACATGAAAAAAGCAGCAAACGCCTTGCGTTGGTGTGTTAACGAGATGGATAAAAGATATTGTTTAATGAGTAAAATGGGTGTTCGCAATATTTCTGGTTATAACGAAAAAATAAAAGAAGCTTCTTTATCTAATGAATTTATTTATAATCCTTTATCAATTAATAAGGATGATCCAGAGCCACTGCAGCTAATGCCTTCTATAATTGTTGTTATAGATGAGTTAGCTGATCTTATGATGACGTCTGGAAAAAAAATAGAAGAGTTAATAGCAAGACTTGCTCAGAAGGCAAGAGCAGCTGGTATACATTTAATTTTAGCCACACAGCGTCCTAGTGTCGATGTTATTACTGGCCTGATAAAAGCTAATATACCAACACGGATAGCATTCCAAGTTTCATCAAAAATAGATTCGCGTACAATTTTAGACCAAGCCGGCGCAGAAAATTTATTAGGTCAAGGTGACATGTTGTACCTGCCTCCAGGAGTCGGTTTTCCAGTACGTATACATGGAGCATTTGTAAGTGATGATGAAGTGCATAGGGTAGTTGAATCATTGAAGTCTAACGGAGAGGCTAATTATATAGAAGAGATTTTAGATTATGGAGAATCATCAACAAATTCTGATGGAATAAATTCTGTAACAGGGATAGAAGGATTCGAAAACGATCCTATGTATGACAAAGCTTGTGATATAGTATTGAAAAATCGTAGAGCATCTATTTCTTTGGTGCAACGTCATTTAAGAATTGGTTATAATAGAGCTGCGCGCTTATTAGAGCAAATGGAAAAAGCTGGAATTGTTTCTTCTATGCATTCTAATGGTAATCGTGAGATTTTAGTAAACTTGTCAGATCAGAGAAATGAATAATTTAATTAAACTTTTATATGTTTTTGCTATAGTTTTCTGTTGTCAAGCAAGATCTGAAAATACTGATAATAGATTAGATTTTCTAAAAGAAGTAAGAAGTTTTTCATGTGAATTTAAGCAGTCTATAGTTGATCCTAAAGGTATTGTAAAGTCTTATAATAATGGTTTTTTAAGATTCAAAAAACCAGGTAAATTTCGGTGGGAAATTGTAAATAATAGTAGGCAGTTAGTTGTATCAGATGGTAAAAATATATATCAATATGACTCTGATTTATGTCAGGCAATATCAAAAAATATCTATGAAACATCATTAGCTTTTTTTATGGACATGTTATCTTCTGACAATTTAGATAAGTTTGTTGATATTAAATATTCTTATAATCGTGATGATATGTATTGGCTATCAGTTACAACTAATGATTTGAGTAGTGGCTTTAGAGTAATAGATTTTGGATTTGATGATAGATTTATATCTAAGATTCATTTGCTTGATGTTTTTGATCAAAAGTTTGTAATTGAATTATCAAATATTTTAATTAATAATGAATTGCCGGAAGATTTGTTCGAATTTATTCTCCCTTCAAATGTTGATTTAGTTGAAATGTAAATTATCTTTATAAATCTTAAAATGATTAGTTTTAACAATTAGCATAATAATTGTATTTTTGATTAAAAATTCTAGATTATGTTATTAGTTAATGATTTTTTACGAATAAATAAAACAATAAGAGTTGATATAAATATTAATAAATTACATTATATGATTTTTAATATTTAATATGGTATATGCAAGATTATTAATCTATTATATTTATATATAAAATACATAATTTGATAGTTTTCATCAAAATTTATTTCTTAAAAATTTGAAAAATTCTGTATTAATCATAATAGTAGCTTCTACTAATAATACTTTTTTAAGATTAACCACGCTTTAACAATTTATGTTTTAAATAAATTTAGTAACAATAATTTATTTCTATTGTTCAAAATTTTTTTAAAGATTTGATAAAGAACGTATTCAAGGTAGGTAAGATATAGATGCTGCTTTGCATTGATTAACTATTTCATCTTCAGTATCATATCTTTCTAGGTATTTAACTAACATTGCTAAAGCAGATACTAAAGCAATTTACTTTATTGTAGTAAATTGCATAAATTATATCAATAATCACGGAAGTGATAATTTGCATTAGCAAATGATTTTGTTTATATGTCTTTTGGTATCATATCGAATTCTGTATATAATGATTTTAGTTTAGCGTGTAAATATGTTTAGACTGATTCTGAGAGCTGTATAAACATGCTTACGAAATTCTTCAAAAAACTATAGATTTATATAGATAGTATAATTATGCACAAGAATGTTCGAATGCTTATGTTCCTTCAGAACAAAACTATCATAGATAGGATCAAGGAGCAATTTTATTTCCCAAATAGCTATGTTTAGAGCAAAAGATAAAAAAATATCTTTCTTTAAGGTTTTAAACATAGGAAATGATAGCAAAAAAATGTTGCTAGGATTGTTTTTTTAATTTTTTTATATTTATAGAGCAAAATGTTAGATACTAGTCTTTTACGTAAAGAATTAGAGCGGATAGCAGGTTTATTAAAAACACGTGGATTCTCTCTAGATATTAAAAAGTTTGAATATTTAGATAATTGTCGTAAAAATATTCAACAAGAAACTGAAATGTTGCAATCCAAAAGAAATTATTTAGCAAAACAGGTTGGTCGGTTAAAAGCTAAGGGACTAGACGTTGAGGATCTAATATCTGAGTCTCAGGCTATACCAGCTGCCCTTAAAAATCTTGAACATAAACTATCGTCGTTGAGTGATGATATAAATGATTTTTTATATGCTATACCTAATATTCCTCATTCCAGTGTTCCTATTGGATTAGATTCTACAAACAATATAGAGATACGTAGATGGTTTCCTGAAGGAATGTCTATAAATAGTGAACCAAAACCTTTTGATTTCGTTCCTAAAGACCATGTTACTTTAGGAGAGTCAATTGGTTTAGATCTTGACCTGGCTTCTCGTATGTCTGGTTCTCGTTTTTTATTCATGAAAGGCAAGATAGCTCTGTTGCATAGAGCGCTATCACAGTTTATGTTGGATTTGCATACTAAGAATCATGGCTATGAGGAATGTTATACTCCATATATAGTAAATGCTTCCACTCTTTTTGGAACTGGTCAATTGCCAAAATTTAAAGAAGATATGTTTGCAGTGAAGCAAGGTGGTTTAAAACATATCGAGCCATTAGAAAATGATAAATTTAATGAAGAACAACAATATCTTATATCAACATCAGAGATAACATTAGTTAGCTCGGTTTCTGGATCTATAGTATCTGTAGATAGTCTTCCTATTAAGTTAACTGCGCATACTCCATGTTTTAGATCTGAAGCTGGTAGTGGTGGACGCGATGTTAGAGGATTAATTCGTCAACATCAATTCGATAAAGTTGAATTGGTGCAAATAGTACATCCAGATTCTTCATACGAAGCTCTGGAGATAGTATTAAGTCATGCAGAGAGAACTTTGCAGCTTTTAAGTATACCATATAGAGTAATGTCTCTTTGTTCTGGAGACATAGGTTTTTGCTCCGCAAAAACTTATGATTTAGAAGTTTGGCTGCCTTCACAAAACAATTGGAGAGAAATTTCTTCTGTCTCAAATTGTGAAGCTTTTCAAGCAAGAAGAATGAAAGCTCGTTTTCGTGACAAAAATGGAAATATCAACTATCTTCACACTATAAACGGATCTGGTTTAGCCATTGGAAGAGCTTTAGTTGCCGTACTGGAAAATAATCAACAATCAGATGGTAGTATAGTAATACCAATTGTCCTACGACCATATATGGACGGGATGGAAGTTATTATTCCATCATAATATTAATATAACTGGCGGAGAGAGTGGGATTTGAACCCACGGTACACAAACAGTATACTCCTGATTTCGAGTCAGGTGCATTAGGCCACTCTGCCACCTCTCCAGAATTATTATATAAAAACTGTTCTATAGCTCTAATGTTTAGTTTACTCGATGATACTAATACGTTGTTTATATATAGTCAATCAGGTTTTTTTACAATTTTTGTCTTAAATCGCAAAATGTTATTTTTTATTTGTAATTATTTTATAGTAAAGATTAAATATTGTTTTTACTTTCTCTTTGTTTAGTCGAGATTACATCTGAGACAAAGAAAATTGCAAAATCATTTTTTTAAAAGAAATTTTTTTAGAGTTGAAATAATTAATTGAAAAATTATTGCTTGAATTATCTATTATTTTAAAAATAAATGTAAATTTAGCTTCGGTTATTTTTGATTATTATTATGCGAATTTTGATAAACTTTCAAAGCTTCCTGTATTGTTTATTTTTAATGGTAAAGTTTATATGTTATTCGATATATAATTTTGCTTAGTATGGCAATATAATTTATTTATAAAAATTGAGATTTTCATTATATATTAAATTTTATATTGTAAAAACTTATTTATAACCTGGAATAATTTTTTATTAAATTTGTCATGCAACAGTGCATACTTTAATGTTATAGATTTAAGTAAATTTAATGTGCAATTAGTGAATTACATGTTTCAAGAATACAAAATTGATAGGTGGAAAGTTATAAGCTTAAATGGAAAAATATTGAAATATTTAATTTCTAAGTATGTCATAGATAACATACCAGAGAATATCAATGCTTTAAAAAGCTCTTATAAATTCTATAAATATGATAGTAATATTTCTAACAATTAATATTTATTTTTTAGAAAAATCATCATAAGTAATAGTTTTTTGATAAATTATCTTATTCATTTTTTAGGAAATAGTTTATAATCTAGCCTGATGCAACGAATAGTTGCTGGTTTTTCATATATTCCTGTTTTTTATCATAAAACAGTGATTTGATTTATGGAATTTTGTATATCATTACAATAGTTGCTTTTGTTTATGTCATAAGCATTTGCCGAAGCTTTCATTTCGATCTTGTACGTCATTGACGGTTGTTCGGTGTTCCAAGATAAACTGATTTTTGTTTGTTATCCAGAAGTTGTTTAATGATCTTACGATTTTCATGAAAACATTCGGTATTTTAAGAAACAATTCCTATTTGGTTATCTTCGTTTAGAGGTATAAAAAATCTTTTGGAACAGAACTTGTATTGAAGGGAAAATAAATAATGGAAATGAATGGCGCTGATGTACTTGTACATTGTTTGGCCGAGCATGGAGTTGAACATGTTTTTGGTTATCCAGGTGGAGCAGTTTTGTATATTTACGATGCAATTTTTAAGCAAGATAAATTTCAGCATATTCTTGTAAGGCATGAGCAAGCTGCAGTGCATGCTGCTGATGCTTATTCTAGATCATCACAAAAAATTGGTGTCTGTATTGTTACTAGTGGCCCTGGAGCTACTAATGCTATCACAGGTATAGCAACAGCATATATGGATTCTATACCAATGATCATTATCAGTGGTCAAGTTTCTAGCGATGTAATCGGAGAAGATGCCTTTCAGGAGTGTGATACCATAGGAATTACACGTCCTTGCGTTAAACATAATTTCTTAGTTAGAGATGTAAAAAATCTTGCTGATACTGTGCGACGTGCTTTTTATATAGCAACAACTGGTAGACCAGGACCAGTTTTAATAGATATCCCTAAGAATGTTACTGCTGCTAAATGTAAGTATACAAATGCTAAAGAAGCAGTTGTAATGAGATCTTACGCTCCTGTGATCAAGGGACATCAAGGTCAAGTAAAAAAAGCTGCCCAGCTTCTTCTTTCAGCAGAACGTCCTATAGTATATGTTGGTGGAGGAGTTATTTTATCCGATGCTTCTAGTGAATTAAGGGACTTGTTAGTAAAGCTAGGAGCTCCTTGTGTCAATACTTTGATGGGTCTAGGATCTGTAGCTTTTGATGATCCACAATGCCTTGGCATGCCTGGCATGCACGGTTCTTATGAGGCTAATTTTGCTTTGCAGTATAGTGATGTCGTTCTTGCTGTTGGTACACGTTTTGATGATAGAGTTGTTAGTAATGTAAAACACTTCAACCAAACATCTAGGAAAATAATTCATATAGATATAGATCCATCTTCTATTTCTAAACGCGTTAAGGTCGACGTTCCTATAGTTGGTGATGTTAAGGATGTTTTAGTTGATATTAGCGAACAAATTGATTATTTAAGATCTGTTGATATTAAGCAAGCATCGACAAAAAAATGGTGGGATCAAATTAACGAATGGCGCAGCAAAAATAGCAAGCATTACTCCAACTCTGATAATGTTATTAAGCCACAATTTGTAATAGAGAAGTTATGGGAAGTAACTAATGGTAATGCCATTGTAACATCTGATGTTGGTCAACATCAGATGTGGACTGCTCAGTATTATGGTTTTCGCAACCCTAGACGATGGATAAACTCTGGAGGATTGGGAACTATGGGCGTAGGTCTTCCATATGCTATGGGTGTTCAAAAGGCTAATCCTAATGTCGATATAGCTGTTGTGACTGGAGAGGCATCTATTCAAATGAATATACAAGAGTTATCTACTTGCTTACAGTATAATTTAACTCCAAAAATAATTTGTCTTAATAATCGTTTTCTCGGGATGGTTCGCCAGTGGCAAGAAATTGATTATGGATCTAGGTATTCTCAATCTTATATGGAGTCTTTGCCAGATTTTGTTAAGCTTGCTGAATCTTACGGTCATGTAGGTGTTCGTATTGAAAAACCATCTGATATTGAGCCTGTATTGAGAGAAGCTTTTACTAAGCATAAAGATCGTTTAGTATTTATGGATTTTATTACTGATCGCACAGAAAATGTTTGGCCTATGGTAAAAGCTGGACGTGGGTTAACTGAAATGCTGCTTGGTCCTGAAGATTTATAGAGGATGATTGTATATGAAACATGTTATTTCTGTACTTATGGAAAATGAGCCAGGTGCATTATCCCGTGTAGTTGGTTTGTTTTCTGCTCGTGGTTACAATATTGAATCACTTACTGTTGCTCCTACTGAGGATTCTACACTATCACGTTTGACTGTTGTTACCATTGGTTCTGATGATATCATCGAGCAGATAACTAAACACTTGAACAGATTGGTAGATGTTGTTAAGGTAGTTGATTTTAAGGATGGAGCTCATATTGAAAGGGAGTTGCTTCTCATAAAAGTGCGTGCAGTTGGTAAAGAGCGTGAAGAAATAAAAAGAATGATTGATATTTTTCGTGGTCACATTATCGATGTCACTTACAAATCATATACAATTGAGCTAACTGGCACACAGGGTAAAATACAAGCTTTTATAGATAGTTTAGATCGTAGTGCTATTTTAGAGACGGTGCGTACTGGTCTATCTGGAATAGGTCGTGGGGAAAGAATCCTAAAAGTATAGCTTTTTAAGTAATATTTGATGGATTTATTATTAAAATGACGGAGTGTTTTTTTATGAAAGTTTTTTATGATAAAGATTGTGATCTATCATTGTTGAAAGGTAAGAATGTAGCCATATTGGGCTATGGTTCTCAAGGGCATGCACATGCCTTAAATCTACATGATTCAGGTATTAATGTAGTTGTTGGTTTACGTAAAAATGGTTCTTCTTGGAATAAAGCATTAAATGCTGGTTTACAGGTTAAAGAAATAGTTGATGCTGTGAGATCAGCAGATATAGTTATGATGTTGCTTCCAGATGAAAATATAGCTTCTGTTTATAATGATGTTGTACATGCTAATATTAAGAACGGTGCTGTATTAGCTTTTGCTCATGGTTTTAATGTTCATTATGGTCAAGTTATCCCTCGTAATGATATAGATGTTATAATGGTTGCTCCTAAAGCACCTGGACATACTGTTCGTGGAACTTATAGAAATGGTGGTGGAGTCCCTCATTTAATTGCTGTTTACCAAGACAAGTCAGGTGTTGCTCGCGATATGGCATTAGCTTATGCAAGTGCTAATGGCGGTGGAAGAGCCGGTATAATAGAAACAACATTCCGTGAAGAGACAGAGACTGATTTATTTGGTGAGCAAGCTGTTCTATGTGGTGGCACAGTAGAGTTAATAAAAGCTGGGTTTAGCACATTAGTAGAAGCTGGATATGCTCCAGAAATGGCCTATTTTGAATGCCTCCATGAGCTCAAGCTCATTGTAGATTTGATTTATGAAGGTGGCATAGCTAACATGAATTATTCTGTTTCTAACAATGCGGAATTTGGTGAATATGAGATTGGTCCTAAGGTAGTCACTGATGATACACGCGAAGCTATGCGTCAATGCTTAATTGATATACAAACAGGAGAATATGCTAAAAAATTCATTCTGGAAAATCAAGCTGGTGCACCAACATTGATATCACGTCGTCGTATTAATTCAGAGTCTCAAATTGAACAAGTTGGTGCAAAATTGAGATCAATGATGCCTTGGATTACAGCTAATAAGTTAGTTGACAAGACTAAGAACTAGAATTCAATTCTGTTTTTCGTTTTTTCGGCACATGTCCCGCATTCCGGATATGTGCCGTTTTATTTTAAATAGTATTAATTTTTGTAGTTTTTCTAGCTATAATAGTAATTGTAATAATTTTTATAGTTTTGCTAATTTTATTTCTTATTTTTTAAATTATTTAAACTTACTGTTATAAATCTTTATAATAAATCATAGATTTCAGATTATTTTATAGTTTGTTGTTTGATAAATTGTATATAATGAAAAACTAGTATTATTTTTATTTCAATCACTTTAAAACACCTCGGTTTTAAAGCAAGTTCATCGAAGAGGCATAAATGTCTGTATCAGATATAAAAAAGAGCGATATAGTAGCTCAATTCCAGCGCAGTAATGGTGATACTGGATCTCCAGAAGTTCAGGTTGCTCTGTTAACCGCTCGTATTAACGAGTTGACCCATCATTTCAAAAAACACATTAAAGATCATCATTCGCGCCGTGGTTTATTGAAAATGGTTAGTAGAAGAAGGAAACTGTTGGTTTATTTGAAAGATCGTAATCCTGATTCATACCGTTCATTAATAGACAAATTAGGTTTGCGTAAATAATTATTGATATTATAGTACTGTGGTTAGTTTTTCTAACCACATTTTTTTTAAGGAATATTTGTCATGTTTAATAAAGTGACTAAAACATTCCAATATGGACAACATAAAGTTACTATTGAGACTGGTGAGATAGCTCGACAAGCATCTGGATCTGTATTGGTTTCAATGGGTGAGACTGTAATTCTAGCTACGGTTGTTGCTAGTAGAGAAGTTAAGGATGGACAGAATTTTTTTCCATTAACTGTGGACTATATTGAAAAATCTTATGCTGCTGGAAAAATTCCAGGAGGTTTCTTTAAAAGAGAAGGAAAGCCATCAGAAAAGGAAATATTGATTTCAAGATTGATTGACAGACCGCTAAGACCTTTATTTCCTGATGGTTTTTATAATGATGTACACGTTGTTGTGCATGTTTTATCGGTAGACCCTGATATAGATCCAGATATTCCTTCTATAATAGGATCTTCTGCTGCCTTATGTATTTCCGGAGTTCCTTTCCACGGTCCTGTTGGAGCTGCTCGCGTAGGAATCATAGATGATGTTTATGTCTTAAATCCTACTAAGAGTCAGATAAAATCTTCTAAATTGGATCTAATAGTAGCTGGAACTGCAGATGCTGTTTTAATGGTAGAGTCAAGTGCAAATGAACTTTCAGAGGATTCTATTTTAGAAGCCATTATGTTTGGGCATAAAAATATGCAAATTGTTATTGATAACATTAATGATCTTGTTTCGATAGCAGGTAAAAATAATATAAAGTGGAAACAGACTGTAAAAGATAGCGATTTAATTAACTATATCTCAAAAATTTCTCTAGAAAAATTATCATTTGCTTATAGTCATCGTGAAAAACAAGAAAGACATTTAAAACTAGAAGAAATAAGGTCCTCGGTTAAGGACTCTGTTAAGAACGAATATGTTAACTCTAAGCGTATTGTTCCAAGCGATACAGAAATAAACGGATTGTTGTTTGATCTTGAATCAAAGATTGTGAGAGAAAAAATACTAAATGGTGAGCCAAGGATTGATGGTAGAGATACTCGCACTGTTCGTCCTATAGATATAAAATTAGGGATCTTACCTCGTGCTCATGGTAGTGCATTATTTACTAGGGGAGAAACACAAGCTCTTGTTGTTGTTGCATTAGGCACAAAACAAGATGAGCAGATAGTAGAATCTTTGAATGAAGAATATCGTGACAGATTTATATTTCACTATAACATGCCACCTTTTGCAACAGGAGAGATTGGTAGAATAGGTATTCCTAAAAGACGAGAAATAGGACACGGTTACTTAGCAAAGAGAGCTTTGTCCTCTTTGCTACCTGAGCCCAAAGAATTTCAGTACACAATAAGATTGGTTTCCGAAATAACAGAATCTAATGGATCCTCATCAATGGCTTCAGTATGCGGTGGATCTTTAGCCATGATGGATGCAGGAGTACCTTTCAGTAGTCATGTTGCTGGAGTGGCGATGGGTCTGATACTGGAAGATAGTAAGTTTGCTATATTAACCGATATACTTGGAGATGAAGATCATCTTGGTGATATGGATTTTAAAGTAGCAGGTACAGTAAATGGTATAACTGCTTTACAAATGGATATTAAAATTCATGGTATCACTAAGGATATTATGAAAATAGCTCTAGATCAGGCTAAGGATGGCAGACTTCATATTTTAAGTAAAATGAAAGATAGTATAAATGGTTCGCGTGATGAGCTTTCTTCTTTTTCTCCAAAAGTGTTAAATGTCCGTATTAATCCAGATAAAATCAGAGATGTAATAGGTAAGGGTGGAGCAACAATACGTTCTATAACTGAAGAAACTTCTACACAAATCGATATTTCTGATGAAGGATTAGTTACTATATCGGGTGCTAATGATCATGATGTTCAAGAAGCTCAAAAAAGAGTATCTGAGCTAACGACAGAAGTAGAAACAGGTGGTATTTACGAAGGTAAAGTTAATCGCATACTAGATTTTGGGGCTATAATACAATTATTCCCTGGACGAGATGGTCTTTTACATATTTCAGAAATAGCAAATCATCGCATTCAAAATATCAATGAAGTATTGTCTATTGGCCAAAAAATAAAAGTCAAAGTAATAGAGTCTGATGATAAAGGAAGACTTAGGCTATCAGCAAAATCATTAAACGACATTGATTAATGTTGGTGCACCCAGCCGGAGTCGAACCGGCATGCCTTGCGGCGAGGGATTTTAAGTCCCTTGCGTCTACCAATTTCGCCATGGGTGCAACGCAAAAACATATAAAACAATATTTTGTGTATTGTTATAAGTTTTTTAAATATATCACTGCTTTATAATATATCCAAGAAAATTTAATGCATATACAAAAAATATTGTTTTTTTTATATAAATAAGCTGTTATATAACAACATTACGTAATTATATTATATAATATAAACCTAGGAAGTTTGGCAGAGTGGTCGATTGCACTGGTCTTGAAAACCAGAGATCTGAGAGGATCCCAGGGTTCGAATCCCTGAGCTTCCGCCAATTAATGTTTCATTGTTGAATTATCTTCTGTTTTGGCGCTGATAATCCTCAGTGCTGTTCTTATAAGCTTATTTTTTCTAAAATGAAAGCAATAGAGATTACTAAATTTGGTGGACCTGAGGTTCTTTCTATAGTTGATCGTTCTATACCAGAAATTAAGAGTGGCGAGGTACTAATTAAAGTAGCTGCTGCTGGTATTAATAGACCAGATATCTTTCAGCGCCAAGGACTTTATAAACCTCCTTATGGGGCTTCTGATATTCCAGGACTTGAAGTTTCTGGTGAAATTGTAAGTGGCGATGCTAAACTTGCTGGTCTCTCTATCGGAGATAAAGTATGTGCTTTGATATCTGGTGGTGGTTATGCCCAGTATTGTGTTGCTAATGTCGAGCATTGTTTGCCTATCCCTATTAATGTTAGTTCAGAAGATTCTGCTGGTTTACCTGAAGCATTGTTTACTTCTTGGAGCAATTTAGTAGATAAAGGAAATATAAAAGAAGGTGAATCCTTGCTTATACATGGTGGATCTAGTGGTGTAGGTGTTATGGCAATACAATTAGCTAATTCATTAGGTTGTGATGTATATGCAACTGCTGGCAGTCCTAGAAAAGTTAGTTTTGTTGAGTCCATAGGCGCAATAAAATGTATCAATTACAGGTCAGAAGATTTCGTATCTGAGATAAATAAAATAACTGAAGGTAATGGTGTCAATATAATTCTGGACATGGTCTCTGGAAGCTATTTCGATCGTAATCTAAGCATCCTATCTAAAGGAGGTAGATTACTAATTATTGCATTACTAGGTGGGGTTTTTAGTACTATAAATTCTGGATATATTTTAAAGAAAAATCTTCTTATAACTGGTTCTATGTTAAGGACTGAATCTATTTTATTTAAACATATGATTGCTAGATCATTGCGTAAATTTGTCTGGCCTTTATTATCTAGTGGAGAAATAAAACCAATTACTTATTCATATATTCCATTTGAAGAAGTAATTGAGGCTCATAGATTAATGGAGTCTGGAGAGCATATCGGCAAGATAATTTTAGTTATGTAACATATTTCTGTTAACTCTATAGACTAATATTTTATTTATGACAATTAAAAAATCCAATCGTCTTGTTTTAGGTAACTGGAAAATGAATGGCAATATCTTAGATAATGCTATTTTACTTAATGGATTAAAAAATGTAGATTATTCACTACATTGTGATTTTGGTGTTCTAGTTCCTTTCCCTTATTTATCACAAACTCTCTCAATTTTACATGGCACTAAAATTTCTTGGGGAGCACAAAATCTCAGTATACATAGTTCTGGCGCGTATACTGGAGAAGTTTCTGCTACTATGTTAAAAGAGTTTGGATGTGATTTAGTATTAGTAGGTCATTCAGAGCGTAGGATTTTATATAAAGAGACTAATTCTGATATTGCAAAGAAAGCTTTTGCTGCTTTATCTGTAGGGATTACACCAGTGGTTTGTTTTGGAGAAACTCTTGATGAATTCAAGGCTAAACAAACGTTTAATATAATTGAAAATCAGGTTTCCAGCATACTTGAATTAGGTTGTGAAATAGTATCTAGAATGATATTTTCTTATGAGCCTGTTTGGGCTATTGGTTCAGGATCAGCAGCTAGCCCCGAATATGTACAAGATATACATTTCTTTATAAGGGGAATGCTAGATCAAATAGGAGCTAGTGGTATCAAAATATTGTATGGTGGTAGTGTCAAATCAAGTAATGCTGCAAGTTTTTTTGTTATGCCTGATATAGATGGAGCGTTAGTAGGTAATGCCTCCTTAATAATTGATGATTTTTTAAGTATTACAAAATTATAGTTTTTGAATCTGGAGTTATGGATGTCTTTTTTTTATTTGTTTATCATTCTTTTACAGATTTTATCTGCATTCGCCGTTGTATTGTTCATTTTACTTCAAAATGGAAACGGATCTGATATTGGCAGTTCATTTGGATCGGGTTCAGCATTTAGTGTTTTTGGCTCTTCTGGTTCAGCAAATTTTTTGTCCAAGAGTACTAAGTGGTTTGCAATAATATTTTTTGTTAGTACACTTAGCCTATCATATTTAAATAACAAGTCTTCTACCGATACTGTCAACTCTAGTGTAATGGAGAGCGTAGATAATAATGCTATATTAGAAAATATAGATGATTTTTTAGGGAAAATTGATTTAAAATAATCATATTAATAATGAAAATTTGATTATTGACTGCATTTGATTGTGATAGAATTCATAAAATCTATTTATTAAGCCGACGTGGTGGAATTGGTAGACACGCTATCTTGAGGGGGTAGTGGCGAAAGCCTTGCGAGTTCGATTCTCGCCGTCGGCACCAGAAATGATTGAATAACAATGTAAATACATCTTTTATTCAGTATATTATTTGTTGTTTTGTTGTTTTTTTGTAAAGAGTTTAGAATCTATAAATTTGTAATTTGCATTATTTCGTATAGACTGACTAAGGTTGGCTAGTTTTTAATTAACTTGGTCTGTACATTGTGAGTGAAAGTTTATAGTGTTTCATGATGTTGTGTTATTGCAACACACTTCGTGTTGCTCTTTGATTTTTGTGTTGCACATTTTGGCCAGTCTAGCTAAATTTTGATGCAATATCTCTGAATTCAACTATTGGATTTGAGATTTGTGTTGTGTGTAATTATGTGTCGCTCTCGTCACTCAAATTATTGGAGATTTTTTATATGAAAAAAACTCTGCTCGCTGCTGCTTTAGTCACTAGTTTTGCTAGTGTTGCTCAGGCAGAAACATCTGTGAACTTATACGGAACAGTTGATACAGGCATAAATGTAAATTCTGTTGAGGTCCGTGATTTTCGTGGAGTAAGGCATGAGATTAGTCGTGTAGGGCCTGTATCAGGAGCCCAAAGTGGATCTCATTGGGGTTTGAAAGGTTCTGAAGATTTATCATCTGGACTTCGTGCTGAATTTGTTTTGGAAGGTGGTTTTAATTCTGGAAATGGTGATGGTCTGCAAACACGTCGTGTATTCGGAAGACAAGCCACAGTTGGTTTAGCTAGTGATTCCTGGGGTCGAGTTGATTTAGGACGTCAGACAAATATATCTAGCAAATATTTTTCTAGCATAGATCCTTTCCATTCTGGATTTGAGCAAGCTAGTATGGGCATGGGTATAGGTCCTACGAATGCTCTTCGCTATGATAATATGTTTATGTATCAAACTCCTTCCTATAATGGGTTTGATTTTGGTGTTGGTTATTCTTTCTGTGTAGATACCAGAATTGCTGATACCAACTGTGTTACAGTTAACAATGCATTTTCTGCAGAAGAAGCTTCTAATTGGAGAACTGCGGAGAACGATAGAGCTATAACTGCTGGCGTACGTTATAGCAATGGTCCTTTGACTGCTGCTTTTTCCTATGATGGTGTAAATGGTTCTAAGAGACGTGTAGCTCGTGATACTTACTTCGATGTAAGTCCTCGCTCTTATGTACTAGGTGGATCATATGATTTTGAAGTTGCCAAAGTTTCTATGGCATATGCAAGAACTATAGATGGATGGATGGGTGCTCTTAATGTAGCTGGGTACCGTGATTTAATTGGATTAAGCCGTCTAGTTACAGAGTTTGCTAATGGTTTTTGTGCTAATTCATATATGATTGGATTGAGTGCTCCTATAGGTAGCTCTAGCAATGTATTCGGTTCTTGGCAGTGTGTAGCCGCTAATCCAAAACCAAACGGTGCAAGGTTAACTGGAGATAATGATACTATGAATGTATATAGTATTGGTTATACTTATGATCTTTCTAAACGTACCAATCTTTATGCTTATGGATCTTATGCTTCAGACTATGCATTTTTGTATAGTGCAAAAAGTAAAGTCGTAGGTGTAGGTTTGCGTCATCGTTTTTAGTTTGTATGAACTAATATTTGATTAAAACAAAGACCACCCAAAGGGTGGTCTTTGTTTTATAGTTATTTGATCTATAATTTTATCTTTTTGGAAAATATAAGATTGTAAATGTTACAATCTTAAGACTCAATGACTAAAAGTGATTTTTATGAACTTACAACAATATTTTTCGGTTTTGCTGTTCATTTTGGTATCTATAGTTATAGGTCTTGGTTTACTCTTTGTTGGTTATCTTTTAAGTCCTAAAAAATATACTGAGGAAAAATCATCTCCATATGAGTGTGGTTTTGAGAATTTCGGAGATGCAAGGATGCAATTTGATATACGATATTATTTGGTTGCTATTCTTTTCATTTTATTTGATCTGGAAATTGCTTTCCTATTTCCATGGGCTATAGTGCAGGATTTAATAGGAACTGAAGGATTTATAGCTGTAATGTTGTTTCTATTTATATTGTTTGTAGGTTTTTTTTATGAATGGAAAAAAGGTGCTATAGAGTGGGAATAATTTTAAAATAGTGCAATTGCTTAGAGATTATTATAGCTATGGAAGAAGGTATTTTAAAGAAAGGTTTTATAACTACTAGCGCAGATAAGGTGTTGAAATGGGCTAATACTAGTTCAATTTGGCCTATGACCTTTGGCTTGGCATGTTGTGCTGTTGAAATGATGCATGCTAGTGCTGCCCGTTATGATTTAGATCAGTTTGGTACATTTTATAGACCAAGTCCTCGTCAATCTGATTTGATGATAGTTGCTGGTACTCTATGTAATAAAATGGCTCCAGCTCTCAGAAAGGTCTATGATCAGATGCCTGAGCCGAAATGGGTTATTTCCATGGGATCATGCGCTAATGGTGGCGGTTATTATCATTATTCTTATTCTGTGGTTAGAGGATGTGATAGAATAGTCCCTGTTGATGTATACGTACCTGGATGTCCTCCGACTGCGGAGGCTTTGATTTATGGTATTTTGCAACTGCAAAATAAGATTAAATCAGGAAACAAGATTGATAGATAGCTTCCTAATTATATTTTAGGTCATTCTTAATTATTGAGAGTATGTTTGATAATATGAATAAAATGGATTCTCTTAAGAGCTCTTTGACAGAGATTTTTAATGATCGTATTAATTTAGTTTTTGAGAATGATGAATTAACTATGAATATCCTCGATGAGGATTGGTTATCTATTTGTAATATTCTGAAAAATGATGATAAATTCTGTTTTGATTCATGTATAGATTTATGTGGAATTGATTATCTTTCTTGGGGAAAATCTAATTTGAATGATACTTACAGTGTTATCCCTAGGGAAAGTAATAAACGATTTGCTGTGGTTGCTCATCTTTTATCTATAAAAAATAATTTACGTTTACGAATTAGAACTTGGGCTTCTAGTGATGAGTATCCTATTGTACAATCATTAGTTAGTTGTTGGCCAGGTTTTTTATGGTTTGAGCGCGAAGCGTTCGATTTGTTTGGCATTGTTTTTAATGGAAACCCTGATTTGCGTAGGATATTAACAGATTATGGTTTCATAGGTCATCCTTTTAGGAAAGATTTTCCATTATCAGGAAATGTCGAGATGCGTTATGACAATGATAAAAAGAAGATTATATATCAAGGGTTGACTATAGAATCAAGAGAGATAGTACCTAGGATTATTCGTGAAGACTCGTATTATAATGAGTGATATAAAAATATAATGGATATTAAAACTTATACATTGAACTTTGGTCCTCAGCATCCTGCTGCACATGGTGTTTTGCGTTTAATTCTAGAGTTAGATGGCGAGGTCGTATGCCGAGCTGATCCTCATATAGGATTATTGCATAGAGCGACTGAAAAACTAATAGAAAGCAAGACATATATTCAAGGCTTGCCTTATATGGATAGGCTTGATTACGTGTCTATGATGTGTAATGAGCATGCTTACGTTATGGCGATAGAGAAGATGTTGGGTATAGAGGTTCCTTTGAGAGCTAAGTACATTCGTGTAATGTTTGATGAAATTACTAGAGTTTTAAATCATTTAATGTCATTAGGTTCTCATGCACTTGATGTTGGAGCTATGGCTGTATTTCTTTATGCTTTCCGAGAAAGAGAGGATTTAATGGATTGTTACGAAGCTGTGTCAGGAGCAAGAATGCATGCAGCTTACTACAGACCTGGTGGAGTTTATAGAGATTTGCCTGATAATATGCCTAAATATAAAAAATCATCAAAAAAAGTGCGTAGCGATAAAGATTTTATTTATATGAATAAAAATAGAGAAGGATCTTTGCTTGATTTTATAGAAGATTTTACAGTTAGATTTCCTAAATGTATTGATGAATATGAGACTTTATTGACAGATAATCGCATATGGAAGCAGCGCCTTGTAGGTATAGGAGTTGTAAGTCCTGAGAGAGCTAAAGAATTAGGATTTTCAGGACCTATGTTGCGTGGATCGGGAGTTGAGTGGGACATAAGAAAAAATCAGCCGTACGAAGTATATTCTGATTTAGATTTTAATGTGCCTATAGGTATAAACGGTGACTGTTACGATCGTTATTTAGTAAGGGTTGCTGAAATGAGAGAGAGCAACAAGATTATAAGTCAGTGTGTTCAGTGGCTTAACAATAATCCAGGACCAGTAATAACAAGTAATTGTAAGTTTTCTCCACCTAAACGAGCGAGAATAAAAGCCGGAATGGAAGAATTAATTCATCATTTTAAATTCTTTAGTGAAGGTTTCCATTTGCCTGTCGGTGAAGTGTATTCAAGTGTAGAACACCCTAAAGGTGAGTTTGGAATATATATTCTATCAGATGGCGCTAACAAACCCTATAGAGTTAAAATTCGAGCTCCAGGATTCTCTCATTTACAATCGTTAGAAGAAATGTCCAGTGGTCACATGCTTGCTGATGTTGTTACTATTATTGGTACTCAGGATATTGTGTTTGGCGAAATAGATCGTTAATTCTAATATTTTTTATCTTTATTAAATAAATATACAGCTTATGTTGCTTTCAGAAGAATCCTATCAGAAAATTGACTTGGAATTATATAAATATCCAGAAAATAAACGTCAATCATCATTAATAGCAGCTCTAGCTATAGCTCAAGAAGAGACCTCTTATTTGTCTCCAGAAATTATAGAAGAAGTGGCAAAATACATAGGAATACCTCCTATTGTTGCTCAAGAGGTGGCTACTTTCTATAATATGTTTAACATAAAACATAAATGTAGAAACAAAATTTCAATCTGTACAAATTTACCATGTGCTCTTCGTGGTAGTGTATTAATAGCAAATTATTTAAAAAATAAGCTTGGTATAGACTTTCATGAAACTACTTCTGATCTAAATTTCACTTTATTAGAAAGTGAATGCGCAGGAGCTTGTGGTGATGCTCCTGTTATATTAATAAATAATAAGCATATGTGTATAAAAATGACAGAAGAGAAAGTTGATCTTCTTATAGATACTCTTAAAAAAGAATCTGGAGCGTAATTTTTATGATTGCATCTGATTTTCTAAAAAACTTTGATAATGGTTTGACTCCCTACTTAGGAAAGGATGCTTCAAGCTCTACCTGTTTACATGAAAGACATATTTCTCCTAAAATTTTTAATGGAATTAATGGAAAAAATTGGAGATTACATGACTATATGAATAGAGGTGGTTACAAAGCTCTCGAAAAAATTTTAAAAAACAAAATATCTCCGGTTGATGTTATAAGTGAAATAAAATCTTCTGGATTACGAGGTCGTGGTGGAGCTGGTTTCCCTACTGGCCTGAAATGGAGTTTCATGACTCCTAGTAATCATGATCAAAAATATCTAGTTTGTAATTCTGACGAGGGAGAACCTGGTACTTTTAAGGATCGTGATATATTGAGGTTTAATCCTCATATAGTCATAGAAGGCATGATAATAGCGGCTTATGCTATGAAAATAAGTGTTGGTTACAACTACATACACGGTGAGATTTTTGACGTATATAAGCGTTTTGAGATTGCTATCAATGAGGCTAGGGAAGCTGGTTTTCTTGGTGAAAATATATTAAATCAAGATTTCAGTTTTCAGTTATATGCTGCTCATGGTTATGGTGCTTATATATGTGGGGAAGAAACAGCTTTACTAGAATCTCTAGAGGGAAAGAAAGGTCAACCTCGTTTCAAACCTCCATTTCCTGCTAACAATGGTTTATATGGTAAACCTACTACTATAAATAATACAGAAACATTTGCAGCTGTTCCCTGGATAATATTAAATGGTAGTGATAAATATTTAGAAATAGGAAAACCAAATAATAATGGAACTAAGATATTCTCTATTAGTGGAGATGTTAAATTTCCTGGAAATTACGAAGTACCACTAGGCACACCTTTTTTAAAAATTTTAGAGTTAGCTGGTGGGGTTAGAAATGGCAATAGATTGAAAGCTGTTATTCCTGGCGGATCTAGTTCACCAGTACTTCCTGCTGATATTATAATGAATTTGGATATGGACTATGATTCTCTTTCTAAGGCTGGATCAATGTTAGGATCTGGTGCAATAATTGTATTAGATGATACACGCTGCATGGTCAAATCTTTACTAAGATTATCTTACTTTTATTATGAAGAAAGCTGTGGGCAGTGCACTCCTTGTAGGGAAGGCACAGGTTGGCTTTATAGAGTATTAAATCGTATAGAGAATAGCAAAGGTAATTTAGAAGATATAGAGTTACTTGATTCAATTGCTAATAATATAATGGGTCGCACTATTTGTGCTTTAGGTGATGCAGCTGCTATGCCTGTAATTAGTTTTTTAAAACATTTTAATCCTGAATTTAAGCATCATATTGAACATAAATCATGTTTGGTGTCAAAATATTTGTAGGTTATGGAAAAACAAATGGTTGATATAATTATTGATGGTAAAAAAGTAAGTGTTCCAAAAGGTAGTAAATTAATACAAGCTACACAAAGTGTAGGTTGTTATGTGCCGCATTTTTGCTATCACAAAAAATTATCAATTGCAGCTAATTGTCGTATGTGTTTGGTAGAAGTAGAAAAATCTCCTAAGGCTTTACCAGCATGTGCTACCGTTGTTTCCGATGGAATGGTTGTTCATACCAATTCGAAGAAAGTAAAGGAAGCACAAAAATCAGTTATGGAGTTTTTATTGATTAATCATCCCCTTGATTGTCCAGTATGTGACAAGGGTGGTGAATGTCAATTGCAAGATTTAGCAGTTGGTTATGGAGCCACACAATCAAGATATAATGAAGGGAAAAGGGTTGTTTTTCAAAAGAATCTAGGACCATTGATATCTGCTTCAGAAATGAGTAGATGTATACATTGTACAAGATGTATTCGTTTTGGAGAAGAAATTGCTGGTGTAGTTGAGCTTGGAATGATAAATCGTGGAGAAAAATCAGAAATAACATCTTTTCTCGGTCGCTCTGTAGAATCAGAATTGTCTGGAAATATGATAGATATTTGTCCTGTAGGCGCTTTAACATCTAAACCATTTAGATTTTCTGCAAGGAATTGGGAGTTAGCACGTCGTAAATCAATTAGTCCGCATGATAGTTTTGGAACTAATCTAATTATGCAGATAAAAAGAGATAAGGTTATACGTGTTGTTCCTTTTGAGGTTGAAAATATTAATGAATGCTGGATCAGTGATAGGGATCGTTTCTCATATGATGGTTTGAATAGCAAAGATAGATTGTCGGTTCCTATGGTCAAGGATGACAGTGGAAAATGGCAAGAGGTCTCTTGGCAAGATGCTATATACAAAGTATCTCGAGAATTGATCAGGATTAAGGAGTCTTATGGCCCTCATGAGATTGGTGCTATGACTTCTGAGTATTCTACATTAGAAGAATACTTCTTGTTTGGAAAAATGTTACGGGTTCTTGGTTCTAATAATACTGACTTTAGGCTCAGGCAAACAGACTCTAATTTCGATAATTATTTAGATGGAGTTCCTTGGCTTGGTTTGTCTTTGAAGGAAATAGAAGAATTAGATGTTGTGGTTGTAATAGGATCCTTTCTAAGGAAAGATCATCCTTTATTTGCTCAGAGGCTTCGTCAGATTTCTAAGAATGGGGCCAAGATTTTTATTATAGATAATTATGCCTCTGATCAATTAATGAATATCAGTGGCAGAATTAGTGTTAAGCCTTCTGCCTTGACAAAGACTATAGCAAAATTGTATGTAGCAATTTCCAAAATCCAAGGAAAAGAAATACCTAAAGAGTTTGTTAGCTTAAAAGATTCAAATATAGAGAATGAAATTGAAATTATAGCAAATAGTCTTTCTCATGGCGGTAAAAATGCTATATTTTTAGGTAATACCATTGTTTCTATGCCAGATGCTTCTACTGCATTTGCAAACTCATATGGGGTTTCAGTTTTAGCAGGAGCAAAATTGGGTTTTTTAACATATGGAGCCAATGTATTGGGTGGTTATCTTGCTGATTTTATACCTAAGGATGGTGGTAAAAACGTTTCACAGATGTTCCAAAGGCCTCTTAAATCATATTTAATAATGCATTTTGATCCATTGTTAGATACAGACAATGGAGCTTTATCCATAAAGTCTTTATCTGAAGCTGAGTTTAATGTAGCTTTTGTATCATACGCTTCTCAGGCAAAGGAATGGGCCAATGTAATGTTGCCAATATCTCCATTTACTGAGACATCAGGCTCATTCATTAATTCTCAAGGTATTCTTCAAAGTTTTAAAAGTGTTGTCTCCCCATTAGGGCTAACTAAGCCAGCATGGAAAGTGATTTGTTCATTATCAGCAGTTTTAGGTTTTCCAGGATTTAAATATGAAAGTTTTGATTCTTTAAGTAAATCTATATTGAATGAAAATTTCAGGGATAAATTATCAAATTCTACAAGTTCAAGCATGGGCCTAGGTAATATAAAACAAGGGTTTGAAAGAGTTGCTGATCTTCCTATTTATAGATCTGACTGTTTAGTTAGGCATTCAGTACCTTTGCAAGAAACATCTTCATCCAAGAAACCATTTCTTAGAATAAATAAAAAATCTATGAACTTGTTGCGTTTAAATGAAAATGAAGAAGTTGTTGTTTCGAGTGATTCTGGTAAATTAAAGATAAAAATATTAGTTGATGATTGTGTTCCAGACAATGTAATGCATGTTTCTACTGGGTTTGAGTATACTTCTCCATTAGGTAGTTCTTTTTGTACTCTTAATGTGGAGCGTTTGTAATGTCAAATCTATTATGGTTCTTGGAACATAAAAAAATTGAATTTTTTAGTGATAATTTATTTATGGTTTTAAGCATTCTTATCAAGATAATATGCATAGTTCTACCGCTTATTCTTTGCGTTGCATACCTCACATATTGGGAAAGGAAGATGATTGGTGCCATGCACGTGCGCTTAGGTCCTACACGTGTTGGTTTTAATGGTCTTTTGCAACCATTTGCTGACGTAATAAAGTTAATTACCAAAGAAATAGTTATACCTTCTCAATCTAACAAGGTTTTGTTTCTCATTTCTCCAATTATAACTTTGATGCCAGCTTTAGCTGCCTGGGCTGTTATTCCCTTTGGTCCGGAAATTGTTTTAGCAAATGTTAATGCTGGTCTTTTATATGTTATGGCTATTACTTCAATAGGTGTTTATGGTGTCGTAATAGCAGGGTGGGCTTCGAATTCTAAATATGCTTTGTTAGGCTCATTACGAGCATCGGCACAAATGATATCTTATGAGCTTGCTGTAAGTTTTATAATGGTTGTCATTTTAATGGTTTCTAAAAGCTTAAATATGAGCGATATAGTCCTCTCTCAGAATAAAGGTTGGTTTTTTGATAATGGATTTGCTTTTTTATCTTGGAACTGGTTACCTTTGTTCCCTTTATTCGTGATATATGTTATATCTGCTGTGGCTGAAACAAATAGACACCCATTTGATGTTGTTGAAGGTGAATCTGAGATTGTTGCCGGGCATATGGTAGAATATTCAGGCGTTGCTTTTGCAATATTTTTTCTTGCAGAATATGCAAATATGATTCTTTTATCTAGTCTTGCCTCCATAATGTTTTTAGGAGGATGGTTACCACCATTAAATTTTGTACCATTTACATTCATACCAGGATGGATTTGGTTATCTCTGAAAACCTTTTTTATTGTTTCTTTATTTATTTGGTTTAGATCTACTTTTCCTAGATATAGATATGATCAGATAATGAGGTTGGGTTGGAAGATATTTATACCAGTTACTGGTCTTTGGTTAGTTTTAGTTGCTGTATGGATGAGAACTCCTTGGAATATTTGGTATTAATTTATTATATTTTTAGAGTAATTATATGACATCTATAAAGAGATTTTTCAGTAGTTTTTTGCTGTATGAATTTTTAAAAGGTATGCTTCTCACAGGTAAATATTTTTTTAGGCGTAAGGTTACTTTAATATATCCTTATGAAAAAACTCCTATGTCTCCACGCTTTAGAGGACTGCATGCATTGAGACGTTATGACGATGGTGAAGAACGTTGTATAGCATGCAAATTGTGTGAGGCTGTTTGTCCTGCTATGGCCATTAATATAGAATCTGAGCAACGAGCTGATGGTTCACGTCGTACTACTAGATATGATATAGATTTAACAAAATGTATTTTTTGTGGTTTTTGTGAAGAAAGTTGCCCTGTAGACTCAATCGTTGAGACTCATATTCATGAGTATCATGGAGAAAAGCAAGGTGATTTATATTTCACAAAAGATATATTGTTGGCTATAGGCGATAAATACGAATCTGATATAGCTGCTAGAATAGCTAAAGATGCTCCTTATCGTTAATTTCTTTTGGATTTTAAGATGACTTTTACTACATTCCTTTTTTATTTGTTATCTTCTATAACGCTAATATCATCACTGTGTGTTATTTTTGCTAGTAACCCTGTGATTTCTGTACTGTATTTAATATTGGTTTTTGTAAATGTCGCAATGTTATGGATGATGTTGGGAGCAGAGTTTCTTTCTTTATTGCTCATACTAGTCTATGTTGGTGCTGTGATGGTTTTATTCTTATTCGTCGTTATGATGATAGATAGTAGTTTTAAAAATAGCCAGAAAGAAAATATATTTAAACCTTATGTTTCTTTTGGTATTTTTATAGGTCTTTTAACTATAGTTGAAATATCTGTAGTTTTTTATTGTAAATGGGGAAATTGTAATTCTGATATTTATCAAAGTATAGGCACTACTATGGATATAGGATTATCAATTTATAAAGATTATATTTTTGCAGTAGAAATGTGTGCTTTAATATTACTAGTAGGCATGATTTCTGCAATTGTCTTGAATTTAAGGAACAGAGAAGATAGAAAAGTGCAGAATAATACAAATGCAGCATTATTAGCTGACCATAGAAACCGATTGGTATTTGCTAATTTTTCTAAAAAAAATGATAATTCTTCATTCTATAAAACTGTTCTAAAAGATGGGGACGATAAGTGATAACAATATCTCATTATTTAATATTAAGCTCGTGTATTTTCTCAATTGGTCTTATTGGTATATTTATTAATAGGCACAACATAATTGTCATGTTAATGTCAATTGAGCTAATATTGTTGTCAGCTAATTTAAATTTTGTTGTTTTTTCAGAATGTAATCAAAATATCTCCGGTCAGGTTTTTGTTTTTTTTGTTATGACGGTTGCTGCTGCAGAATCAGCGATAGGTTTGGCTATTTTGGTTTTATTGTTTAGGAATTTAGACTCAATGAATGTTAATAAAATTAGTCAGTTAAAAGGATAGTGAAGATGAATAGTTATAATCCTTATAACTTATGTATGATAGTAGTTTTCTCTCCTCTCATTGGATCTTTGATATCAGGCTTATTTGGATCTAGTTTTTTATACAATAATCCTATTATTAGTCGCTCAGCAGCTAGTTTTGTTTCAATATTTTGCATATTGATTTCTTTTTTATCAGCAATATTTCTAATGTGTAATGTTATACACCATAAATGTTCTTATGATATTACTTTATATACCTGGAGTACAGTTGATACATTAAGTTTAGATATTGGGTTTTTAATAGATTTTCTTTCGTCTGTAATGATTTTGGTAGTAACATCTGTATCTTTAATGGTTCATATATATACAATAGGTTACATGTCTGATGATTCTGGATATCAAAGATTCTTTTCATATTTATCGCTATTTACTTTCGCAATGTTAATGTTGGTAATGTCGAATAACATGTTGCAATTATTTTTTGGATGGGAAGCTGTAGGTCTAGTTTCTTATTTATTAATAGGATTTTGGTATACTAAAGAAAGTGCAGTAACAGCAAACATGAAAGCTTTTATAGTCAACAGAGTCGGTGATTTTGGTTTTATACTGGGTATAGGTTTATTAGTTGTTAGTACTGGAAGTATAAGTTATCAAGATATTCTGAGTAATTTAGACTCTATTCAAGAACAACACGTACCAGGAGGTGGTGTTTTACAAAAACTAGATCTGATACCGATAGCTTGTTTATGTCTTTTTATTGGAGCGATGGGCAAATCAGCCCAGGTTCCATTACATGCATGGTTGCCAGATTCTATGGAAGGGCCAACTCCAATTTCTGCTCTTATACATGCCGCTACTATGGTTACTGCTGGTATATTTATGGTAGTAAGATTTTCTGGATTGTTTGAATTATCATCTTTTGTATTGTCATTTATTATAATTGTAGGTTCCATAGGAGCTTTATTTTTGGGTATTCTTGGAATTATTCAGACTGATATAAAGCGTGTAATAGCGTATTCTACACTTTCTCAGTTAGGTTATATGACGGTAGCTTTGGGAGTTTCAGCATACTCAGTAGCCATATTTCATTTAGTTACTCATGCTTTTTTTAAAGCATTACTTTTTTTAGGTGCTGGATCGGTTATTATTGGTACTCATCACAATCAAGATATAAGGATCATGGGTGGCATATATAAATACATGCCTATAACATGGATAACTTTTTTGTTGGCTACTCTTTCTTTAGTTGGGTTTCCTTTTTTCTCAGGTTTTTACTCTAAAGAATTGATAATAGACTCTGTAAAATATTCTACTATGTTTGGATCTGGATTTGCTTATTTTTCAGTTTTGACAGGTGTTTTTGTTACTTCATTATACTCCTTTCGTTTATATTTTTTAGTTTTTCACGGAAAAGAGAGATTCAGGGAAAGATCTGATTTTAATGGAAATCCGCATGATCCTGGTTATTCTATTTTACTTCCACTTGTTTTTTTAGCAGTTCCTTCAGTTTTATTAGGCTTATTAGTTGTTGATAATTTTGTTTTTGGTAAATTTTTCGATTCTATAATAACAGTTATGCCTATGCATGATACTTTTTACCATGTTTCAAAAGATTGGAGTGGATGGCTGCATTTTGCTCAACATTCATTCTACAGTGTTCCTTTTTTACTTGTCATATCTGGAGCTTTTGTCTCTTGGTACTGTTATATTATTAATGATAAAATAACAAATACTATTAAGTCTAAATTTTTGTTTATAGTCAATATTCTTGATAATAAATTTTATTTTGATGTTATATACTCTGTAATTGCTAAAACTTGTTTTAGATTTGGTTCTTTTTTATGGAAATATTGTGATCAAATATTAATTGATAAAATTTTAGTTAATGGTAGTGCTAACGTTGTAAATTTTATGTCTAGGATAAGCCAGAATTTTCAATCTGGTTTTATTTATCATTATGTCGTTTCTATGATTATAGGTATTATTTCCATGGTAACGATTTTTGTATTCATTTTTTAATATAATAATGTCTATCTATATATATAATTCTTGTCTTAGTCTAGCAGTATTCTTGCCTATATTATTTGGTTTTTTTATCTTGATTTTTGGCAACGATAGTAAAGCTTATTATGTTAAAGCTATTTCTTTGTTAATAGCTATAGTTTGCTTTTTACTAACCTGTTATATTTATAATTTTTTTGACCCGAGCGATATTAACACTCAGTTTGAAGAAAACCATAAATGGATAGGTAGTCTTGATATAAATTACCATATTGGGATAGATGGGATATCTCTACTGTTTTTACTTCTAACTTCTTTTATTACTGTTATTGTAGTATTAGCTGGCTGGGAATCTATAAGAAATAGAGTTTCCGAATATATGGCAGCTTTTTTGATATTATCTGGTTTAATGAATGGTGTTTTTGTTTCTTTAGATGCTATTCTGTTTTATGTTTTTTTTGAATCAACTCTTATCCCCATGTATATAATAATAGGTGTATGGGGTGGTTATAACCGTTTTTATGCTGCTTTTAAGTTTTTTCTTTATACGTTGTTAGGATCACTGTTGATGTTCATAGCTTTTATTTATTTGCATAAAATATCAGGCTCCTTTGATATTTTAATTTGGCAAAAGATAAAAATTAGTTATACAGAGCAGTTTTTAATATTTATAGCATTTATGGCTGCTTTCGCTGTTAAAATACCAATGTGGCCATTTCATACTTGGTTGCCAGATGCTCACGTAGAGGCACCTACAGGTGGATCCATCATTTTAGCTGCTATTATGCTAAAGTTAGGAGCTTATGGATTTTTACGACTATCTTTGCCAATCTTACCTGATGCTTCTATCAGTTTATCTGGATTAATGGTTACTTTATCTTTGATAGCTATCATATACATAGGATTTATTGCTATAGTTCAAGATGATATGAAAAAACTTGTAGCTTATTCCTCAATAGCTCATATGGGTTTCGTTACTTTGGGGATGTTTATTTTTAATATAGTAGGTCTTGAAGGTGCTATATTACAAATGATATCACATGGTTTTATATCAGCAGCTATGTTTTTTTCTATAGGAGTGTTGTATGACAGAGCACACTCTAGGGCTATTTCTGATTATAGTGGTTTGGTTAGCGTCATGCCACGTTTCATAGTATTTTTTGTTTTTTTCTCTATGGCTAATTGTGGATTACCAGCTACTAGTGGTTTTGTTGGTGAATTCTTAGTAATAATAGGTAGTGTGGAATATAGTTTTCCAGTTGCTATTTTAGCTGCAACATCTCTTATTCTGAGTGCTTCTTATTCTTTATGGATGCTTAAGCGTATTGCTTTTGGTAAACTTAGAGTTAATATCGATGTCAATAAAGATAATTCTATTGACATCGACAAAAGAGAGTTTTTCATTCTCGGTATACTTACTCTAGTAGTTTTATTTATGGGTATATATCCTAAGCCATTTACAGATGTTATTAATTTACCAGCTAAATGTTTGTTAGAACATTTAGCAATTACAAAACTTTAGATAGATGAAAATATATGCAAGATACTAATTTTTTCTTAATAGCTCCAGAAATAACATTGCTTTTTTTAAGTTTAGTTATTTTAGTTCTTGATATGTTTAGTGTTGATAAGAATAGATTTTTAACTTTCATTGCAAGTTTATTAACTCTTATTATCATAAGTACAATATCTATTGTTCAATTTAAACATAGTTCATCAGGAACAGTCTTTGGTACTTTATTGATAATAGATTGTTTTTCTCATTTTTTAAAAATTATATCGTCTTTCATTATATTCTTGATTCTTGTCTATAGTAAATCTTACTTGATAGAATTCAATATGATAAAAAATGGCGGTGAATTTTATGTGTTGTTGTTACTATCTCTTCTTGGTCAAATGGTAATGATTTCTTCTGGTAATTTTATATCTCTTTACCTTGGAATAGAACTGATGTCTTTACCACTATACGCTATGATAGCTATACGTAGAGATATAGTAATTAATATCGAAGCTTCAATTAAGTATTTTGTTTTAGGATCGGTTGCATCTGGAGTTTTTTTGTATGGGGTATCTATTATATACGGGGTCACAAACTCATTGGATTTTCCTGTTATAACATCTGTTAATTTAAACGACATTGTAAACATTAAGGTACTAATACTAGGTTTTATGCTTTTAGTATCCGGTTTAGTTTTTAAATTTGGTATAGTTCCATTTCACATGTGGCTTCCTGATGTTTATCAGGGTTCTCCTACAGTAGTTACATTATTTCTTGGAACTGTTCCCAAAATTGCTATTTTTGCTGTTCTATCTAGATTATTTGTAAATTCATTAGAATGTTTTGATTTTGTTGATTGGAATTCTTTATTAGTTTCTTTTTCTTTATTATCTTTATGTATAGGTAATATTACAGCTATTATGCAGAAAGACCTAAAGAGAATGTTAGCATACTCAGCAATATCCCATATGGGGTTTGTACTTTTAGGTTTAATCAGCAAAGATAATTGTTTCTCAAATAGCGTCACATACTCTTCATCAATGTACTATATTATAATATATGCTTTGAATACATTAGCTATTTTTGGCTCTATTCTGTTATTATCCAAAGGTAAAGAATGCATATATATCAATGATTTGATAGGGTTAAAAAAACACAATTCTTTGGTAGCTTTTGTAGTGTTGGTAACTATGCTTTCATTAGCTGGAATACCTCCATTTATAGGTTTTTATGCAAAATTATCTATATTCAATGTTTTAATAAATTCAGGTTATATTTTTGTATCATTGATAGCTATATTTTTTTCATTAATTGGTGCTTTTTATTACTTAAGAGTTATAAAAGTTTCTTATTTTGATAACTCTGAAATTAATTATAATTATTTAATCAAACCAGACAATAGTAGTAATAATAATGATTTCGCTTTATATTTTTTATTGCTTAATTTGTTATTAATAATTGTTCTAAGTATATTTCCAGATCTACTTTTAAATTTTTGTATAGATGTAGCAAACAAATCTTTTTAATAAAAAAATATTTTGAATTATTTATTGTTTTAAGCTTTTAATTATTTTTAATATTTCGTTTGTTCTATCTTTTATATTTGGTATACATAAATTTATAAATATTTTATTCTCTTGTTGAAATTTAAGAGCTTTTGAATTTTTGTATATTTCTATCAATTTAGTAGGATCAATATTTGATCTTTCATTAAATTTAATTATTATTTTTTTGTCAGACATATCAATTTCTATTATGCCAGAAGACTGAGCTGTTATTCTAATCCTATGTATTAGAATAAGATTTTCTGCTTGAACAGGTAGCTTTCCAAATCTATCTATCAATTCATTTTTAATAATTATTAAATCATCTATAGATGATGCATGAGATAAACGTTTATAAATTTCCAATCTCGATGGTATATCAGAACAATATTTATCTGGTAATAGTGCTGCCTCATGTATATTTACTTCACAGTAATGTGAATTTTTACTAGTAATTTCATAATTATAACCGTTCTTAATAGCATCGATAGAGCTTTTCAATATTTCATTATACATAGAATAACCAATTTCATGTATATGATTTCCAGATTGAGATTCTCCTAATATTTCTCCTGCTCCTCGTATCTCTAAGTCATGCATCGCTAAATAAAATCCTGAGCCTAAGTCTTCCATTGCTTGTATTGCTTCTAATCTTTTCTTTGCTTGGCTAGTTATTGATTCTTCATCTTGAATTAATAAATAAGCATAAGCTTGATGATAAGATCGGCCAACTCTACCTCTAAGTTGGTGTAGTTGAGCCAAACCAAAATTGTTTGCATGGTCAATGATTATAGTATTAGCATTTGGAATATCTATTCCTGTTTCTATAATTGTTGTACACAATAATATATCATAATGACTCTTATAGAATTCCTTCATTACACCTTCAAGATCTCTTTCATGCATTTGACCATGTGCGATTGCAATTTTTGCTTCAGGCATTATGTCTTTTATAGATTGCCTTTTATTTTCAATAGTACTTACTTCATTATGTAAAAAATATATCTGCCCACCACGCCTAAGCTCTCGTGTCATAGCTTCTTTTATGACATTTTTATTATATTTACGTACAAATGTTTTTATAGGTAATCTTTTTTTAGGAGCTGTCGATATTATAGAAAAATCTCTTATCCCCTCTAAAGACATTCCTAATGTTCTTGGTATAGGTGTCGCACTTAGTGTTAGTACATCAACATTCGGTTTTATTTTTCTTAATAATTCTTTTTGTCTTACACCAAAGCGGTGTTCTTCATCTATTATAACAAGCCCTAAATTTTTAAATTTTACATCTTTAGATAAAACTTTATGTGTTCCTATAACTATGTCAATATTGCCATTGTTTATATCGTAAATATTCTGTGAAATCTCTTTTTTTGTTTTAAATCTAGATAATTCTGCTATACGCACAGGCCAGTTCTCAAATCTATTTATAAATGTTTGAGTATGTTGCTCTGAAAGTAAAGTTGTCGGACATAGAATAGATACTTGCTTATTGTTTGATATTGCTATGAATGCGGCTCTTAATGCTATCTCTGTTTTACCAAAACCAACATCTCCACAGATTAATCTGTCCATCGATCTTTCAGAGATCATATCATTTATAACATCATTAATAGCATTTGTTTGATCTATAGTTTCTTCAAAACCAAATTCATCTGAAAATCTTATATATTCCTCCGAGGGCATTTTAAAACCAAATCCATGTTTATTAATATTACGTTGCGTATATAAATCCAGTAATTCTGTAGCTGTATCATAAATTTGTTTTGTAGCTTTTTTATATTTTTTCTCCCATTGATCAGATCCTAGTTGATGCAATGGTGCTGATTCTATATCAGTTCCTATATATTTAGAAATAACATGCATATGAGCAATTGGTACGTACAAAGAAGCTTTATTAGCATATTCTATTTGCAGAAGCTCCATATCTATTCCATTAGTCTGCATACGTATTAAGCCATTATATCTTCCTATACCATGTTGATTATGTACAATAGGATCTCCTATATTAATTTCTGAAATATCTTTAACTACTGTTTCTATATTCTGAGATTTTTGGTTATTTCTTTTTTTGGCATATTTATTATAGTTTTCGTTATGGAAGCTATTTTCGGCGATAATAAGCAAATTATCTGGTAGGAACTTGAAGCTTGTATTTATTTGTGCAAATATTAATCCACATTTTTCATCATTATTGATAAATTCCTGGACTGAAGATGGATAACTTGCTATAAAATTAGTATCTGAATTAATCCTATTTTTTAATAAATTTATTTTTTTTTCTGAATTTATAAATATAAGTATTTTCCATTTACTATTAAAATTCATAATTTCGATTATTTTATCTAACCAATTTACTTGTGAACTGAAATTATTTGTACTTTCTAAATTTTCAAAATGATTATTTTTTGATGTTTTTAGTGATAAATGTTTAAAATTTTTAGCTTCTTTATAAAATGATTCTTTATTTAAGAAAAGATTATCTGGAGAAATAACAGGTCTCTCTATATCATGTTTTAAAAAGTTATATCTTTCGTTTATGTCTAAATGATATTTAGTTATAATTAAATCTATATTATCTGGGGTTATGCAGATACAATCATCTGGTAGATATTCAAAAATAGTAGCAGTTTTTTCAAAAAAAAATGGAAGGTAGTATTCTACACCATGGAATGTGGATCCTTTCCCTATTTCTCTATATATTGAATATTTAGATGGATCTCCATCAAAATATTCCCTAAATTTATTTCTGAATAGTTTTATTGCTTGATCATCCAATGGAAATTCTTTTCCTGGTAATATTTCTATATTTTCAATCAAGCCAGTACTACATTGTGTTTCGGGATCGAATGATCTTATTGATTCTATAATATTATCATACAGATCTATTCTGTATGGTGTAGTAGAGCCCATAGGGAAAAGATCTATAATGCTACCTCTTATACAAAATTCTGCAAAATTTCTAACTTGCGTTACATGTTTATAATTTGCAATCTCTAATTGTTTTTTGAGATTTTGTTCATTTATTACATCATTTTTACTAAAATTAAAGCTATATGCAGCTATAAATTCTGGTGGAGAGATCTTGTGTATGGCCGTTGTAGTAGATATAGTTAACACATCTATATTTTTATTTAATAAGTCATACAGGATTTTCATCCTATCAGATATAATTCTATTATTTGGAGAAAATTCATCATAGGGTAATATTTCCCAATCTGGCATTGTAGCCACACGTAAATCTGGGGAAAATGATTTTATGTCAGATGATATTTGTTTTGCTTCTATAAAGTTACTTGTAAAGATTGTGGTTAATTTTTTACTGTTAATAGCTAAATTAGATATCAACATAGGTGTTCCAGAACCGAATGGTCTTTCATAATAATATTTGCTACCTTTCTTCAACATTTTTAATAAGTTTTCAGTTATGGTAGACAGATAAGATTTATCTAAAAAATTAATATGTTTTGACATCTTAGTTCTTAATATTATCAAGATATTTTAAAATAAAATGGAAAATTCTTTAATTGCTATAATTCCAGCAGCAGGAGCAGGAACTAGGGCATGTAAAAATTCGGCTCATGAGTTGCCTAAACAATACCGTAATATTGCTGGTAAGCCAATGCTAATTCACAGCATTATGTCTTTATTAGCTGATTCTAGAATTAGACAAATAATAGTATCTGTTTCTCCACAAGATACTTTGGCAGAAAAACTATTGTCAGGATTATCAAAAGTTACAGTAAGGAAATATGGCGGTTCTACTCGTTTTGAAACTGTGAGAAATACAGTTAATAGTATAGATGTTTTTAATAATGATTGGGTCATAATACATGATGCTGCACGTCCTGGTTTACCTATTTCATGTTTAAGTTCTCTCATAGATAAGTGTTTATCAACAAGTAATATTGTTGGAGGATTATTAGCTATACCAGTGTCTAATACTATAAAAAAAAGCATAGAAAATGTAGTTGATTTTACTGTAGAAAGACATAATTTATGGTTGGCTCAAACCCCACAGATGTTTAGAATTTCTTCTTTATGTAAGGCTTTAAACAAAATATCAGATAGTGGTTTATTTACAACGGATGAATCTTCTGCATTGGAATTTATAGGGTTGAAACCAATCATAGTTAGAGGATCTTTATATAACATGAAAGTTACTTGGCCAGAAGATTTTGATATAATGGAAAAAATAATATGAATTACCCGTTTTATGTAGGTCAGGGATTTGATATACACCAGTTAATTTTTGGTTATCAATTAAAAATAGGTGGTGTTAATATTCCTTATAGTCACGGACTGATCGGACATTCCGATGCAGATGTTTTAATACATGCAATAATAGATGCCCTTTTAGGGGCCGCTAGATTAGGTGATATAGGTAGCAATTTCCCTGATGATAATATTCAATATAAAGATATAGATAGCAGAATAATTTTAAGAGAAACTGCTAAAAAAATAAATTCCAATGGATTTAAAGTTGTGAATTTAGATACGACAATACATGCACAATCTCCTAGACTATCGAATTATATAAATTCTATGATAAATAACATATCACAAGATCTAGAAGTTGATGCTAGATATATAAATATTAAGGCAAAAACCAATGAGAATTTAGGACATATAGGGAGAAAAGAAGGTATATCAGCTAACGCTATTGTTCTTTTAGCTAATAATAATTTTAATAATGAAAATGCATAAATAAGATAAAACCGATGTTTATATATGTTTAGCATCAGTTTTATCTATTATTTTTAATAAAAGAAATATATCTATTAACAATTTTAATTATATGTAAATAGATATGAGAAATCTATAATGTTTCACCATCAATTTTACGGTTGCATGGACATAGTTCTCCGGTTTGGAAACTGTCCAATAATCTCAAAACTTCTTCTGGATTTCTACCAACACTAAGATTATTTACAGATACATGTTGTATAACATTATCTGGATCTACTATAAAAGTTGCTCTTAAAGCTACACCTGCATTTTCATCGCGCACTCCTAGTTGGTCAATTAAAGACCCAGATGTATCGCCAAACTGATAGTGTTTTAGTTTACTTAATCCAGGATGTTCTCTGCGCCAGGCAAGTTTAACGAACTCATTATCTACAGATCCACCCATAAGAATTGCATCTCTATCTTCAAACTCTTTTGATAGTTTATCGAAACCAATAATCTCTGTAGGACATACAAAAGTAAAATCCTTTGGATAAAAGTAAATTACTTTCCATTTTCCAGGAAAAGAACTCTCTGTAATCTCTTCAAATGCAGAAACTCCATTCTCTTCATGGTTATTGAATCCTGGTTTTACTCCTGTAATTCTAAAAGATTCTAACTTTTCACCAACTGTTTTCATATTAAATCCTTATTTGAAGTAACTATTTCAAAATTAAATACACTGCGTTAATAAGGCTAATGTATTTTTACATACTAACAATGTTCAATGAACGTAACAACAAGTATATTTTAAAGATTAATTACTTTATTATGTATAATTATTAGTACTAGGAATTTTTTGATTATCATAATCTGATTTCAGTAGTTAACTTGTGGTAGATTTTGTTATATGGATAAAAAAAGTATCAATTTATTAGCCTTTGAGACATCATCCTGTTACTCAGGAGTAGCTCTATTAATATTTAGCAGAACAGGTTCTGTTCTCGAGTATTCTTGTTTTGAATTTGAGGACTCAAAATTATATTCTGAGTTGCTTTTAATTAAATCTAGTTTTTTATTATCTAAATACCATCTTAGAACCTACGATTTAGATGTTGTAGCATTTGGATCAGGTCCAGGAAAATTTACTGGACTAAGAATTTCATGTAGCCAAGCTAAAGGCATAGGATTATCTTTGAATATACCAGTAATTCCAGTTGGGTCTTCGTATGCTTTAGCCAATAATTTAAGTTCTAATATCAGAAATAACAGAATAGTTGTAGTTGCTACAGATGCTCGTATGGGTGAGTTATATGTATCAGCATATTCATTCAAAAAACATCATTCTAATAACGACGAATGTATCTGTACAGTATTGCAATCACCTATATTGATATCTAATTCTAGCTTGTCTAATTGGATAAAACATAAATCTATTATATGGAAAGCTAATATTTATTCAGAAACAGATTATTTATTAGCAGGAGATGCATGGAAAGCATATTCTTTCTTAGAGATTCCAGATGGATGGATAAATTCTGAAACCTATTATCCTGGAGTAAAAGATGTTGCATATTTAGCAAGAAATGATTTTTTAAATAATAAAATTGTATCACCCGATATTGTTAGTCCTTTATATGTTAGAAATAAGATAGCATTTACTTCATTAGAAATATCACAAGGTATGGGTGGTGGTAACCCGAAGGTGGGAATTTTTGATTATCTAGAGCCATTAGACATGCTCATGAGTGATATTGATGAAGTCTCAAAATTAGAACAAAAGATACAGATATCACCTTGGACATTAGGTAATTTTAAAGATTCGATTGAATCTGGTTATAAGTCTTACCTTATTAGAAATAATGAAGGCATTATATTATGTTTTTGTGTAGCCATGGTAGCTCCAGATGCTGTTCATATATTAAGAATTGGAGTAGATAGTGATTTTCGTTGTAAGGGATTAGGGTCAAAATTATTAAATTTATGTTTTAAAATCTGTAACAATTACTCATTAAAAAATATTTTATTAGAGGTAGATGAATCAAATGCAATAGCAATTAATTTTTATAAGAAACACGGCTTTTATACTATAGGCAATCGCAAAGGTTATTATTTATCAAAAAATGGTAAAGTTAACAGTGCTTTAGTAATGAAAAAAAATATCTAAATATAGTAAACAATCTTATAGTATATGTCTTTAAATAAATTTCAATGTTTACTTTTAGAAGAGATGGGTATAGAAGAATCTATTTATTCTAAATTCACCGATAAAAAAACAAATATTAACAAAATATCTCTTTTGGACGATAACTATAAGAGCGAACATTTAAGTAATATTGTAGTTAATGAAATTGGTAAAAAGAATATTGATAATAGAAAAGATTTAATAGATAAGCCAGACTCATTTGCTAATATATTAAAATTAAAAATTAAAAATTGTAAAAAATGTGTTCTATGTAATAACAGGAAAAATGTTGTATTCGGAACAGGTGTTTTAATTAATGTTAATTGTATGGTAATAGGTGAAGCCCCTGGTGAATATGAAGATATTGAAGGTAAGCCTTTTGTAGGCAAATCGGGCAAATTACTGGATATGATGCTTGATTCTATCAATATAAGTCGACTTTCTAATGCATTTATTTCTAATATTGTAAAATGCCGTCCTCCAGGAAATCGAAATCCTAGGCCAGAAGAGATAGATTCTTGTCTTCCTTATTTAATGGATCAAATAGACATTATCAATCCTAAAACGATATTAGCTTTAGGTAAGTTTGCGGCTAATACACTTCTATGTAGCGATGAAAGCATAAAAAATATGAGAGGTAAGATTCATAACTTTCAATCTAGAAAATCTAATATACCAGTTGTTGTGAGCTACCATCCAGCTTATCTATTAAGGAAACCTGAAGAAAAACCGTTATCTTGGAATGACCTTAGGTTGATATCTTCTTTGATTGAAAAATAATAAATTCTAGTCTGTATTACATATTTCTATATGAAATGTTTCTATGATTCCAGTATGTAAATAAAGACATAGATATTATAACTAATAGACTATATATAACTATAATAGTATCTATTTTTACTTGCATCCAGGAGAGTAATGTATAAATACTAACCATTAATAATACATTTAATTGTTCGTTAAAATTTTGTACAGCAATGGAGTTTCCTGCTGATAAAAGTATCCTGCCTCTATGCTGTAGTATAGCATTTAGTGGAACAACAAAAAAACCAGATAGTGTACCAATTGCTAGAAGCAATATATAAGCATGTGATAATTTATTTATTAAAGGCATCAATAACATTATTAATCCTATAATTATACCTATTGGCAAAACATATAGTGCTTTTTTTAATATCACAATTTTAGCGACTATTATAGCTCCTATTATAGTTCCTATAGCTACTGTTCCTATTAAGGCATAAGTTTGATCTAAGGAGTATTCTAAATGTTGTTGACTCCATTCAATTACAATTATCTGCAAGCTAGCACTTACCCCCCAGAATATTGTAGTTACAGAAAGTGATATTTTTCCTATTTTATCTTTCCATAAAGTAGATACATTTTTATAAAAATTGATAGTTAGGTTATTAAAATTAATACTTGATTCCGGATATTTGATATTAGTTTTTGTAATTAATATATTAAATATTGCAGATAGCAAATATATTAATAATATAACTAAAATAGCTGCTTCTGATTTACTTGTAGCAAATTTAAATACAGAATGATTTAGTAATAAATAGTATGATATTTTAGATGATAAAAGATAACTTCCTAGACATGTACCTAGTATTATCGACAAAACTGTAAGACCTTCTATCCAACTATTACCTTTCACCAATGATTCTGGATCCAATATTTCAGTAACAATACCGTATTTTGCTGGTGAGTAGATAGCAGCACCAATACCAACTAACCCATATGAAATAATTATTATAAAACAATTTATAGAATTCAGATTACTCAAAAAGTTGCAAAAAAGCATTATAAAACAACCAGATAATTTGATAAAATTTGCAACTAGCATGACTTGACCTTTAGGGAATCTATCTGATAATGTTCCGGCAAATGGTGCAAGTACAACATAGGCAAGAGCGAAAAACCATTTCATAAATGGAATTGCCCACTCAGGTCCAGAATTTTCTAAAATCATTGATATGGCAGCAATAAACAGAGCATTATCTGCAAGTGATGATAATGCTTGTGCTGCCATTATAATGTAAAATTGATTTTTCAAAAATGGACTCCTTTAGCCATTACTTTAGAATTATTCATTAAATAATTATATCAATTTTATAATTGATATATAAGTTTGTAGAAATGCAAAGCTATAATAGCTTTTAGCTAGTTTATTTGTTAAAAGATACTTCATTTATGTGAAAATGCATATATATAATTCAGCATATTATATCGATTAATGGGTATTTTTTTTAAACACTATTGTTTAGTATTATTGAAAAATTCATATTACAAGATTAATTATTGCTACAATACATTATATCTTCCTTACTTTTTTAGTGATATATTTGATTTGTGAGCAATGAAAATATATTGTTTTATTAAATCAATACTATAAAATACAAAGATGAGAAATAATTTTTTAAAATATATTATCAATATAATAGGTAAAATAAAATCTATTATTTTTTATATTAAATCCAGATTGTATGCTGATAAAACTTCTTCTTTGTCATCAAAAAATTGCAAATTTAATACTTTAAATATTAGTGGTGATCATGATTTTCACGATCTTGACCCTTTCATAGAAGTAATGATTCTAGTAAATTTCAAACCAAGTGTTCAAGGTACGGAATTATCTTATCATTTAGAAGATTTTAAAAATATAGGTAGTAATTTCATAAGAATTATTTTTGAAGATAGCGTCGGGAAAAGAAGTGAGGTTTTACATGATAATAATAATTATGTATCCGCTAGTGTTTTTGTTACGTTAGCTAATCGTAGTGGTCCTATAGATTCTGAGCAGTGGCATAAAATAGTAAGTATTTCTAGGAAATTAGCTAATGATTTTAATGCTATGATAATAGTTCCTGATAAACAAATAGTGATAGATAAAGCAAAAAATTTAGATATTCTATGTGCATCTTTAGACGCACAAATAAAATTTGGAATATTAACTGATAGTTTTTTTTCAAAAGAAGAATTGACAGAAATTATCTGCAATTTTGACTTCTACAAATCCAATGATAAATACATATTAAAGTCTGATCGAATTCGAATATATTTATCAGATGATGCATTATATTCTAATGGTAAAAATAATGATTGTTGTAGATTAAGTATTGTAATGGATGTTCCATGTTCTATACAAGATGAGAATATTCTAGATATTTTTTTTGATTTATCAAATAAAATTGCAATAAAGCTAAATGCTAAATTAATTGATATTAATGGTTTCATTTTGAATCACGATTCAAAAGAACTTATCAGTAATCAGTTAAAAAGAATATTTAAAAGATTAGATGATTGTGGTTTTAAATCAGGAAGTTATAGGTCTAAAAGAGTTTTCAAATAATGTTTCAGGATATTGAGTTATTAAAATATAAAATAGAAAGTTTACGCAGGACTATAGAAGAACATAACGTACACTATTATTGCTACGACAGTCCTATAATTAGTGATTTAGAGTATGATAACTTAATGTGCGAGCTATTAAATCTTGAATCTACTTATCCAGATTTGATAACAAAATATTCCCCTACTCAGAGGGTGGGCTCTAGCCCTCTTGCATCGTTTGATAAAATTGAACATTCTGTTCCTATGTTATCACTTTCCAACGCATTTACATCAGAAGATGTTGATTTGTTCAATAAAAGAGTCATTTCTTTATTGAGAAAGAAAATTGAGATTAAAAATGATATTGAGTATTTTTGTGATCTAAAATTAGATGGCCTTGCTGTGAATATTAGATATGAAGATGGTGTTTTAGCTTATGGATCTACAAGAGGTGATGGTTATATTGGAGAGGATGTTACTTCCAATATACGTGCTATAAAATCTATCCCATTAAGACTGGTTGGAGATGTACCTAAAGTTTTGGATATAAGGGGAGAAGTCCTAATGTATAAAAAGGATTTCGAAAATCTTAATAATAATAATATAAAAAATGGAGAAAGGGTTTTTGTAAATCCTCGTAATGCTGCTGCTGGAAGTTTGAGAAATCTTGACTCAAAGATAAGTGCTATGCGCAAATTAAGATTTTTTGCTTATGGCTGGGGAAATATTACTGATAACAATCATCCTAATAAAATAATAAAATTAAATCATAAAACTCATGAATCAGTACTTGATTGGTTTGTTTCATTAGGATTGCCGGTAAATAAAAGATATCATAAGGTTGTATCAGGAATTGATGGCATATTAGATTACTATAAATCAATAGTTAAGAATCGTAATTTTTTACCTTATGGTATAGATGGCGTAGTTTATAAAGTGAATTCTTTGAATAAGCAAAATATTCTTGGATATTCTTCAAGAGCACCCAGATTTGCCCTAGCTCACAAATTTTTAGCAGAAGAGGCGGTAACTCAGCTTGTAGCTATAGATATTCAGGTTGGTAGAACCGGCGCTATAACTCCTGTCGCTCGTCTTAATCCTATTTTTGTAGGTGGAGTTACTGTTTCTAATGCAACGTTGCATAACGAAAATGAAATAAGACGTAAGGATATACGTATAGGAGATTTTGTTATAATTAGAAGAGCTGGCGATGTAATTCCAGAAGTCGTTTCTACTGTTGCAGAATTGAGGCCTAAAGATACTATACAATTTCATATGTTAGATCGTTGTCCTGTTTGTGATTCTGCGATTAAAAGAATCGAAAATGAAGTAACATATCGCTGTACAGGTGGTTTGTGTTGTCCTGCGCAGTTAAAACAAGGCTTGCATCATGCTCTAAGCCGTAAGGCTTTTAATATTATTGGTTTTGGAAAAAAATTAGTTGATAAGTTGGTTGATATAGGGTGTATAAGATCTTTGGTCGATGTTTTTAGATTGACTTTTTCTGATTTAATGAATGTAGAATTAGTAGCAGAAAAATCTGCTACTAATTTATTAAAATCTATTGATAGTGCACGTAAACCAAGTTTAAGTAGCTTTTTATTTGCAATGGGTATAAAGCATGTAGGAGAGGCAACTGCTGTTGATATATCTAAAAGATTTCGTACAATCGAGAATATTATATTTGCTAGTTTTGAGGATTTTTTATCAGTTAAAGATATAGGATATAAGACTGCTTACTCTATAAGACTATTCTTTTCTGAAAAACATAATCTTGACGTGATTAGCTCATTAAAATCTATAGATGTATATCCACTACCTGAAAAACAGACAAAATCTAATTGCAAACTAGAAGGGAAATTGTTTGCAATAACAGGTAAATTACCAAATATATCAAGAGAAGAAATGATAAAATACATAGAAAGCAACGGTGGAAAAGTAACAAATCATATATCTAAAAAAATTAATTATTTAATAGCAGGTGAAAGTTTCGGAAAGAAATTAGAATTTGCAGAAAATAATGGAATACAAGTAATAGATCAAGAAGCATTCATCAAGCTAATTGATCTATAGTTTTTAATTTTTTATGTATTGACCTTTGATTTATTTCTTAACTCTTTCTGATATTCTGATATAAGTTTTTGTTTTAAGATCTCTTCGATTTGTGGCTTAACCTGATCCAGATCAGGGAATTCTACTGTCCTTATATCATTAAGTTGTATTATGTGCCATCCAAATTGAGTTTTAACTGGTTTTTGAACAATCTCTCCAATACTGAGATCTTTAATTGAATCAGAGAAAGACTTCACATAGTTTTCTAATGATCCCCATCCTAGGTCTCCACCATTTATAGCACTAGCAGTATCTTTAGAGTTTTCTTTTGCTATATTTTTGAATTTATTAACATCTAATTTAATAATGCCAAGTAATTCATTAGCTCTGTTTTCTGTATCCACTAGTATGTGACTCAACTTAAATTCTCTTTTTATAGATTGTTCTTTTTTTAATCTATCATATTCATTTTTTACGCTAGATTCCGATATGGGATGTTTATTTATATATTCATTTAAAAAAGTTCTAACTATAATGCTATTTTTAGCTAAATCTATCTCAGCTTGCACATCTTTCCTTTTAGGAATATCTGATTTTTCTGCTTCTTTTATTAATATTTGTCTGTTTATCAATTCCTGTTTTACTTGTTCTCTAAGTTGATCAGATTCTTGGGCTCCTTGAGCAACCAATAATTCTATAAATTGATCTACGCTATTTTGAGTAATTGGTACTCCATCAACTGTTGCTATATTTTTAGAGAATGCGGAAGTTATTGACAACATAAATAACATTATTATTAACTTTTTCATTAGGATCCTTTTATATTTTATGGTTTAGTATTTATAGCAAGAGCATGAATAGGAAATGGTATTAAATCTTTTAAGCATTTATACACAAGCTTATGTTGTTCTATAGTAGATAAATTTATAAATTTATCTGACATTATTTTTATAGTGTAATGTCCAGCTGAATTATTATTATGGTTTTCATGTAGGCTAGAATCATCTCTTATATCAATATATGTTGGCTCTAAGTGAGATAACCTAACTTTTATTAGTTCTATAATTTTATCTGATTTGATATTATTCATCGTCATTATTTATATATTTTTTAAAAAATATGAATTGTATTGTAATAAGCACCGTAAATAATACAGGGAATCCTATTATTTTGAATACTACCCATTCCTTTTCACTAAAAAAACCGGAAAACGCTATAAATATGTTTATAAAACCCATTATGATAAAAAAACATATAAAAGATTTATTTATATAGCTCCATATTTTTTTAGGAAGTATAATTTTATTATTTAAAGTAGTGTATATAATATCTCTTTTTAAAATTAATCTATAAAATAGTATAATAAGCCCAATTATCCAGTAAACTATAGTTGGTTTAGCTTTTATAAAAACGTCATTCTCAAGAAAAATAGTAGTACTGCCAAGTATTATGATTATTAAATTGCTTATTACCTTTATTTTATTCGTTTTTATTTGGAAAAATTTTATATAAGCCAGTTGAAATATGCATGACAGTACAATTACCTTTGTAGATATGTATATATCATTTGTATACATGTAGGTAGAGAAAAATAGAGCTATTGGTAATATATCAGATGTAATTCTTTTCATTTAGTTTTGTTTCTAGTTTGATATTTCATCAGGACATTAATTAAATATTTTTATAATATTCACATAAATCATTTATTGGACAATGACTGCATTTAGGGTTACGTTTTACACATATATATCTCCCGAATAGGACTAGCATATGATGGGCTTTGTGTAAATACCTGTTAGGTATGTTTCTAATAAGTTTATTTTCAACATCAATAAGTTTTTTGCCTTTTGCTATACCAGTTCTATTTGATACTCTAAAAACGTGTGTATCAACAGCTATGGTTGGTTGATTAAATGCAACATTTAAAACGACATTAGCAGTTTTTCTTCCGACACCTGGTAAGGATTCTAATCCTTCTCTAGTATTTGGTACTTTGTTACAAAATTTATTAATTATTAAATCGCAAGTTTTTAAAATATTATGAGCTTTAATATGATACAGTCCTACGTTTCTTATGAGATTTTCCATTTTTAGTATTCCAAGACTTAGCATTAACTCTGGAGTCCCATAATCAGAAAATAATATTCTTGTAGAATAATTAACAGATTCATCCTTAGATTGTGCAGAAAGAATCACAGCTATTAATAGTTGGAAATCTGTGTAATATTTAAGTTCAGTCTTGGGTGTAGGATTGATTCGTTCTAAACGATCAAAAATTTTTTCACATGCATCATTATTATTCATAAAATAATTATAATTTTATTCAGTTCTCATATTTCTTGCTTTATTTAATATTCTTTCAATCAACAATTTCTTTTTATCTAATTCATGAAAATCAATATCATTTTCTTTAGTGTTTCTATAATTATCACTCATTAAACTATGTTTATTAATTGATTTATCGTATGTCCTTTTCTTTGTGTCTTCATAGCGTTCGCGTGCTATTTTTGCATCTTCTTTGTTCCAGGTTCTGCCTGAAGATTTCATTTTGATACAATCAACTGGACATACTGATAAACACAATTCACATCCAGTACACCAGTCTTGTACTATAGAATGCATTAGTTTGTTAGATCCAATTATAGCGCTTACAGGACATGATTTTATACATAATGTGCATCCTATACATTCACTTTCTTCTATATAAGCAACCATTAGTTTTTCAAATTTCTCATCAGGATTTTCATCGATTTTTTTTAATTTTAATTTATAAGAAATTTCTTTTGAAACAGTATTTCCACCTGGATTACATAAATTTATATTAGCTTTTTTATTAACTATTGCATTTGCATAAGACATACAGTCTGCATAACCACATTTTCTACATTGAGTTTGTGGTAAAGAATCATCTATTATACTAATTAATTCCTTAGTTGACATGTTTCCCTACATAAGATCTTTTGATAATTTTAAATTAAAATAATCATTACCAATAATTTTCCATAACTAGATTTTTTGAATCATCAGAATTTTTAGTTGCAAATCCTCTTTCGATCAATATTCTACGAACATCTAATAACATTGCTGGATTTCCACAAAGCATAACACTAGAGGACTTGCAATCCAATATTTCTTCAGCTTTTTTTTCTAAAATTCCATTTTCTATAATTATAGGCAAACGTTCATGCAGTATATTGTGTGTATTTTCTTTTGTTGTTATTGGTACGTAATTTAATATATTTCCAATAATAGATTGTTTTTCTTTTATTTTATTTATTATTGTTTGATAAGTTAATTCTTCTGTTTTTCTAACGCTATGTACAAGTATAATTTTTTTAAAATAATCCCAAGTTTTATTGTCTTTTAATATAGAAATATAAGCAGATATTCCTGTGCCAGTTGCTATTAACCATAAGTTATCGTTGCTTTTTTGAAATTGGTCTACTGTTAAAAAACCAAAAGATTGTTTTCTAACAAATACGGTCTGATCAATATCTAATTTAGATAGGATCTTGCTAAATTGTCCGTTAGGCACAATAACATAATAAAATTCTAGGTCCCCTTCATTAGGGGAACTAACCATTGAATAAGCTCTCCATATTATGTTTTTTTCTTTGTTATCATGATTTTCAATTTCAAACCCAATGCGTGTGAATTGTCCTGCTTTGAAGAAAAAATTTTTATCTTTAGTCAACGTAATGGAAAATAGTTTTCCAGGAACCCATTCATTTATATTTTTTATTTTTTGAATGGAGTAACTATGATTATTATTTAATAAATTTACTATCATATAGATTACGCCTATTTTTTTAAAAGTTTAAGTTTATCTGATATTCCATTCCATTTGTCGGCATCGTAATATGGTTCTTTAGATCTTGATATACTATTAAATTTCTTTGATAACTCACTATTTATTGATATAAATATTTTTTGGTCTTCTGGCAAGTCTTCTTCGTACAAAATGGCATTAGCAGGACATTCGGAAACACATACCGCACAATCAATACATTCATCTGGATCTATTACTAAAAAATTTTCTCCTTCTCGAAAACAGTCAACTGGGCATACATCAACACAGTCTGTATATTTGCAGTTTATACAGTTTTCAGTAACAACATGAGTCATCCTATAACCTTTCCTTGATAGAATATACAATAAAAAAAGATAATAATGTATCATTAAAAACTTATTTGTTTTTATATTTTTATTTATTACTTTTATAAATTTGAAATTACATTGTTTTTTTTGCTGGAAAAGTTTATTTCATATGATAATAGATTCTTTGCTTGATACAGATCTGTATAAATTTACTATGATGCAAGTTGTTTTGCATCATTTCCCTTCTGCGGAGGTTGTTTATCGTTTTAAATGTCGCAGTATTGGAGTAAATTTGTCTTCTCATATTGAAGAAATACAAGAGGAAATAAGTCATTTATGTACTTTAAGATTTACTGATGATGAACTAAATTATTTAGAGAAATTTAGATTTATAAAGAGTGATTTTATAGATTTCTTAAGATTATTTTACCTGCCAAAGAGATGCGTTTCTATATCAAATGGTAGTAATAATGGAGAGATAAATATTACTGTAAATGGTCCTTGGTTACATACCATACTATTTGAAATATTTATATTAGCTATAGTAAATGAGGTTTACTTTCGTAATAAAGACATTAGTCTAGAAGAGGGTAGGAAACGCTTAATGTCAAAGATTGATTTAGTTTCGAAAGATAATAATCTAATAAATTTTAGAATTGCTGAATATGGAACCAGGCGTAGATTTTCCAAATTATGGCATAACGAAGTTGTTTCTACAATGAAACAGTATATGGGTAAAAATTTTATTGGTACAAGTAACGTTATGTTAGCAAAACGTTATGATGTTTCTCCATTAGGAACTATGGGTCATGAATATTTACAAGCTTGTCAAGCTCTCGGTCCTAGGCTTAGAGATTCGCAGGTTTTTGCTTTTGATATATGGGCAAAAGAGTATAGAGGTGACCTAGGAATTGTTTTATCAGATGTATACGGAATGGAAGCTTTTTTAAGAGATTTCGATACTTATTTTTGTAAATTATTTGACGGAGTTCGTCATGATTCAGGTGATCCATTTCTTTGGGGAGATCGTTTGCTAGATCATTATTCAAAAAATCGAGTAGACTGTAGGAATAAAACTTTGGTTTTTTCGGATTCGTTAACGTTTCCATTAGCTATAAGATTATTACATTATTTCTCAGGTAGATGTAGGGTTACTTTTGGAATAGGTACTAATTTAACTAATGACATGGGCAATAATCCTTTGCAAATAGTAATGAAAATGGTTCGTTGTAATGATCAGCCAGTAGCAAAAGTTTCAGATTCTTCTGAGAAAATAATATGTGAAGATCCAGAATATCTATCTTATCTAAGAAAGGTTTTCAATTTGCCATTAATTTAGAAAATTATATTATGATGTAATACACAAATAGATACTAAGTTTTTACGCTATATGTAAATATTTTTGGATATTTAATGTTATCTCTAACAATATCAAAAATTATTTCAATTGACAGTTAATTGTTAGTCATGGCTTCTAGCTATTTTTATGTAAAAAAAACAGTGATTTCGATAAAATATCCGATAGTTATCTACCGATTGTTTTAAATTTTAGTGGTGGTCTAGCAATGACTATAGAAGATTCATCAATTATTAATGTTGACAGGAATTTATATATTCCTGTTTCACCATATACTGCTATTTACGATATTCCAGTAAAATATATAAAAAACAATATAGGTTTTTTAAGTTTTTTTAGTGTTAGCAATAACAAAATTGTGTCAACATATAGATCTAGCAGCATTAAATATTTCATCAACCACAATGGAATTATAAAAAGCATGTTGTTAGCTATGACATTAGAGTTAAGAACTATACTGTCTAGATTATTATGGAGGCTACAGACTTTCAGTTATCTAGTTTCAAAACCAAGATATAAGATAATTTATGATATAGAAGATATGATTTTTAAGATGCTATATCCTGATCAATATGAGGAAATCGCTCTGTTATTTGATTCACAAAAAATAGAGCGCAAACTATATATAGAGAATACTTTGAGTAAAATCAAACATGTTCTTAATAGATATGGGATTAAATCAGAAATTAATGGTAGATTAAAACATATATACAGCATATGGAATAAGATGCGTATAAAAAATATCGATTTCGCAAAGTTATACGATTTAAGTGCAGTTAGGATTGTAGTTGATGATATCAAAACGTGTTATATAGTTCTTGATATTATACATAAGTTATGGAACCACATACCTGAAGAATTTGATGATTATATATCCAAACCAAAAGCAAATGGTTATCAATCATTACATACTGTTGTAATAGATAAGGATAATTATTTAATAGAGATTCAAATAAGAACTTATAATATGCATAATTTTGCAGAACATGGTTTAGCAGCTCATTGGTACTATAAAAAATTTAGAAATATCAGTAATATTTACCCGTGAGTTTTTTTACAAGACATTGGTTAAAATTATTAATATTGTTCGGTACAATATGTAAATATTGAAATATATGTGAACATTTTGATTAAATATTAGGTTATAATCAGCTATTGCTAGATATTTTATTAGTATTTGTTTATTGACGTTAACGGAGAATATTTTTCGTGAGTTATAACTATCCTGATAGTTCTGGACATTTTGGTCCATATGGTGGCGTTTTTGTAGCTGAAACTCTTATACATGCATTGAGTGATCTTCGTCTTTCTTATGATAAGTATAGGTTTGATGATCATTTTAAAAATGAATTTGAAAGTGAGTTGAAGCATTTCGTTGGTAGACCTAGTCCTGTCTATCATGCTAGACGTTTATCAGAGTCTATTGGTGGAGCTCAAATATGGTTCAAACGCGAAGATCTAAATCATACTGGTGCTCACAAGGTTAATAATTGTGTTGGACAGGCTTTATTAGCACAGAGAATGGGCAAGCGTCGTATAATAGCAGAAACTGGTGCTGGCCAACATGGAGTAGCAACAGCTGCAGTAGCAGCTAGATATGGCATGGAATGTGTCGTTTATATGGGTAGTGAGGATATACGAAGACAAGCTTCTAATGTTTATCGCATGAAATTATTTGGTGCTAGTGTAATACCTGTCACATCAGGATCCTGTACTCTGAAAGATGCTCTAAATGAAGCTATGCGTGATTGGGTTTCAACTATAGATAACACTTTTTATATTATTGGTACTGTTGCAGGTCCAGATCCTTATCCTCGTATGGTTAGAGATTTTCAAGCTATAATAGGAAAGGAATGTTTGTTTCAAATGCCAGAGTGTGCTGGCAAACAGCCAGATTATGTTGTTGCTGCTGTTGGTGGTGGATCTAATGCTATAGGTATATTTTATCCATATATCCCTTATGAAAATATTAATTTAATAGGAGTGGAAGCTGCCGGATATGGAATTGATACAGGCAAACATTCTGCTTCTCTAAGTGCTGGCAAGATCGGTGTTTTGCATGGTAATCGAACATATGTAATTCAAGATAAGAATGGTCAAATTCAAGAAACTCACTCTGTTTCAGCAGGATTAGACTATCCAGGAGTTGGACCGGAGCATGCTTGGTTGAAAGAAACAGGCAGAGCCGAATACGTAAGTATAAAGGATGATGAAGCAATACAGGCTTTCCATGATTGTTGTTTGATAGAAGGTATAATGCCTGCTTTAGAATCTTCTCATGCTATTGCTCATGCTATGAAAATAGCGCCAGGCCTATCTAAAGATTCTATCGTTTTAGTAAATTTATCAGGACGTGGAGATAAGGATATGCATACTGTTGCTGAACGTTCTGGTATCATTTTATAAATTATACAAATATGAAAATAAATCGAATTAAGCACGCATTCTCTAAAGTTAAAGATAGTGGTCGTAAGGCTGCTTTGATTCCTTATATAACTGTTGGTGACCCGTCAGTTAATATAACAGTACCATTGATGCATGCTTTAGTTAATTCTGGTGCAGATATTATTGAGCTAGGTATACCATTTTCAGATCCCATGGCAGATGGCCCAATTATACAAAGATCTTCAGAGAGAGCAATATCCAGAAATATTGGTATAATAGATGTATTAAATCTTGTCGAAAAATTCCGTATTAATGATAATGAAACCCCAGTTGTATTGATGGGGTATGAAAATCCTATTGAATGCATAGGTCAGGAGAATTTTGTTAATTTGGCTAAGAAAAGTGGTATTGATGGTGTTCTTGTTGTCGATTCTCCACCTGAAGAGTCAGTTTATTTTTCTGAATTACTAAAGAAAAATAATATGCACCAAATTTTTTTATTGTCTCCTACATCGACAGAGGATAGAATTAGATATATTTCTAAAATAGCTAGTGGTTACATATATTATGTTTCCCTTAAAGGTGTTACTGGATCTGGTAGTTTAAATGTAAATGACGTTAATAAACGTTTAGAAATAATTCGCAAATATGTACAGATACCAGTTGGTGTCGGTTTTGGAGTCAAAGATTCTGAAACAGCAAAAAAAATTGCTGTTTCAGCTGATGCTATAGTTATTGGTAGTAGAATTATAGAATTAATGGAACAAGCATTCAATGATGCAAACGATATAGAAAAAGATGCTTGCGCTATAGAAGCGGCAGTGAACTTTATATCTACAATTAGTAATGAGTTGAGATAATACTGTTTAGTTTATTATTAATTTGTTCTTTAGAAGATCTCAAATGAGTTGGCTTGGTAAGCTTTTACCACGAATAAATAAATCTAATGATAGTGGCACTAGACGTGTTCCTGAGGGGCTATGGGTTAAGTGCAGCTCTTGTGAGTCTGTTTTATATAGTGATGATTTAGTTGATAGTCTGCAAGTTTGTCCAAAATGTAATTATCATATGAGAATCTGTGCTAGAACTCGTATTAATTACATGTTGGATGTTGAGAACAGAGTTGAAATATCTTCTAGAATTAGATCCATTGATATATTGAAATTTAAAGACAAAAGAAAATATAGTGATAGGCTCAATGAGGCTACTAAATCTACTGGAGAATCTGATGCTATTGTTATTTTTAGTGGTCTTATGTTCGATATACCTGTTGTTTTGGCTTGTTTTGAATTCCAATTTATGGGTGGATCTATGGGATCTGTTGTCGGAGAGAGATTTAAAGATGCTGTTCAGTATTCTATAAACAATAACATGCCTTTTATATGCATATCAGCTTCTGGTGGTGCTCGCATGCAGGAAAGTCTATTTTCCTTGATGCAAATGGCCAAAACCAATGCTATGTTGACATTACTTTCATCATCAAAATTGCCATTTATCAGTATATTAACTGACCCTACCATGGGTGGCGTATCAGCTAGTTTTGCTTTTATGGGAGATGTTATAATTGCGGAACCAAAAGCCTTAATAGGTTTTGCAGGACCGAGGGTAATAGAGCAAACAGTTCGTGAGAAACTACCTGATGGATTCCAGAAGTCTGAATTTTTGCTTCAGAAAGGAGCGATAGATATGGTTGTTGATAGGAGAAACCTAAAAAGAAAGGTTGCTGATATCATATCTCTTTTAATGCCCAAGCGTAAATAATTAGTCATTATTTCATTTAAAAAACCCATCCATTATTATAATGGATGGGAACTATTTTTTATTTCTTCGTTTCTACTTGTATTAAAGGTTTTCTATTATTTTCTTTATTACAATTACTTAAATCGCTTACATATGTTTTTCTTCCTAATTTTGCGGATATGTTACTTGCCTCTATATTTCCATGAATATCATTAGTTTTTGTTTCAACCATTTTTAAGATGCCTAAGTTTATTCCTTGACTATCAGATGTCTTTGTTTTATCTTCCAAAGAAATGTTGCCTTCTGCATTATTTAATGTGAAATTTGTTAACTTTGATTTCAATAATTGATTGTCATCATCTATCTTTTTCGAAATACTAATTTCGGGGATAGGATTCATTTTATTTTTTTCTAAATCTATATCTTGAGCTTTACTGCTATCTACATTTAGATTTGAAGAAAAGGAATGATCTATCTTATCCGTAGCTTTTATTAAAGAATTATCAAAATCACGATTCTTTTTATTATGACGTCTACGGTTAACGTACTTACGTTCACTTTTCTCTGATATAGGACTAACATTTGTTAAATTTGCAATATCAATATCCTGTGTGATTTGCTTTGATAATTTTTCTTCATTTTGCACAATAGATTGATCATTCAAAATATTCCGTTTGTTTTTTATAGAATCTTTTTTATTATTAATAGTTGAATTTATATTTTTATCTTCATTGACAGTATCCAATTGCTTATTAGCATAAACTGTTTGTGATTCTGTTTTGTTATTTACATCGTTAATTTCATTATTTAATGGTTGTTTCCTATTTTGTGAAATTTTATTTTGTTGTTTATTCTTATATTTATACTTTCTATCAACCTTTAGAATTCTACTGTTTTCTGTATTGGATATACCTTCAATATTATTATCACTATTTTTTGTATTTTTTCTCCACAGCCAAGATAATATTATTTTAAATATATTATTTTTCTTGACTTTATTTATATCTTTTTTAATTATTGGCATAGGAGCAGGTTGAGAAGGAGTAGCTGTTTTTACTATTGCTTCTGGACGAATTTTTTCTTCCGTCTCTGAGTTATTAAATATAATATTATTAATAGGTGCATCGATCATTCTAAAGCTCGTTTTATTTTCTTCAAGCTTTTGATCATCTTGTTTTAGTCTTTCAATATTATAATTGGGTGTTTCCAAATATTTATTTGGTATTAATATCAATTTGATTTTTTGTTGACTTTCTATATTGTTTATATCATTACGCTTCTCATTAAGCAGATAAGTAGCAACATCTACTGGAACTTGTGCATGTATAATATAAGTTCCTTCTTTCATTGCTTCTTCTTGAATTAACCTTAGTATTTGTAAGGCGCTTGACTCTGTATCTCTAATTACACCAGTTCCCGTGCATCTTGGACATATTTTATGAGAAGCTTCATTCAATGCTGGACGTAATCTTTGACGAGATAGCTCTATCAAGCCAAATTTTGATATCTTGCCCATTTGTACTCTAGCTCTATCCACTCTTAAAGATTCTCTCAACCTTTGTTCTACTGATCTTTGATTTTTTGCATCATCCATATCAATAAAATCTATAACAATAAGTCCTCCGAGATCACGTAGTCTTAATTGTCTAGCTACTTCGTCAGCTGCTTCCTGATTAGTTAGAAGGGCTGTTTCCTCAATATCAGAACCTCTTGTAGATTTTGCTGAATTGACATCTATAGCAACCAATGCTTCAGTATGATCAATAACTATTGATCCTCCAGATGGTAGTTGTATCATACGAGAATAAGCAGTTTCTATTTGATGTTCTATTTGAAATCTTGAGAATAGTGGCACATCAGACTGATAATGCTTTACACGTTGTATATTATCAGGCATGACTATACTCATAAATGCAGTTACTTGTTTTACTATATCGTCATTGTCTATTAGAATTTCGCTAATGTTAGGGGAAAAGTAATCACGGATTGCTCTTATTACTAAACTAGACTCTAGGTATATAAGTATTGGAGATTGATTTTCTGATGATGCTTTATCTATTGCATTCCATAATTGTAATAAATAGGATAAATCCCACTGAAGCTCGTTTGAAGTTCGTCCAATACCAGCGGTGCGAGCTATAATGCTCATGCCTTCAGGAACACTTAATTGCTCCATGGTTTCTCGTAATTCTTGTCGTTCTTCTCCTTCTATTCTACGGGATACTCCACCACCTCTTGGGTTATTTGGCATAAGAACTAGATATCTTCCTGCTAGAGAAATGAAAGTGGTAAGTGCAGCTCCTTTGTTGCCACGCTCTTCCTTTTCTACTTGTACTATTAGTTCTAAGCCTTCCGTTATAACATCTTGTATCCTAGCTCCTTTGATATCAATACCTTCTTTGAAATAATTTTTAGTTATTTCTTTAAAAGGAAGGAATCCATGTTTATCCTCACCATAATTGATAAAGCATGCCTCTAAACCAGGTTCTACTCTTGTAATAGTTCCTTTATATATGTTGCCTTTACGTTGTTCTCGTCCAGCTGTTTCTATATCAATATCTATAAGTTTTTGCCCATCAACAATTGCAACGCGAAGTTCTTCTTGGTGCGTTGCATTAAATAACATTCTTTTCATTATTGGTATTCTCCATTACCATATGCCAAAACCGGCTTTTAATTTTTATTTAATCTGATCTTTGCATTAAATATTTCTAAGTAGGTATTTTCTGTGTACAGGCAGATTCAATTTACAAGCTACATCCAATCTTTTTAATATGTTGTTTTAGGTGTACATGTATTAATTAGTCACTTTAAAATAATAGTTACTAGTAACCATTTTAAATAAATACTATATTATAATCTGCCTTAAAATCTATAAGCATGTTTTAGATCAGAAAAACTAACTGCTAGCTATCTTATTCCTACTAAAAGATATAGCTAGAATTTATAGCAAATCTAAGAATTAGGTTGACACGTCGCAAAATTTCAATATCATTTATTACTTTTGAAATTTTAATCAATTTACACAATTTATTGTGCCTGTTATATTAATAAGCTAAATAACTAATTCATTAGATTATGTTGATTATATGTCGCTTTCTGATATGAGAAAAGAAACTTTATTAACTATGTCGGTTCTATTGTGAAAAATTTAACTATTACAGAAGATCTTTATGGACAAAGACTTGATAATTTTCTATTAAAAGTCTGTAAAGGTGTGCCTAAAAGCCATATTTATAAAATGATAAGAACTAAATATGTAAAGGTAAATAATAAAAAAGTTGACATAAATTATAGATTACAACTATCAGATATTGTCTCTATTTTTCAACTTAAGGTTTCTAGTGTTAGCGAAAAAAATACTAAAATCATTCCGAGGAAATTCTCAACAATTTATGAAGATGAATACTTATTAGTTATAGATAAGCCATCTGGTGTAGCTGTGCACGGTGGAAGTGGAATATCATTTGGTGTTATAGAGCAAGTAAGAGAATTTTATAAAAATAATAATTTTTTAGAATTAGTTCATAGGTTAGATCGTGATACATCAGGTTTACTTATTATAGCAAAAAAGCGAAGTACGCTTCTAGCCATGCATTCTATGCTAAGAGCTAGATTAATTGATAAAAAATATATTGCTTTAGTTAACGGAAAATGGCTAAATCAGCGCCAGCATATTAAATCTTGCTTGTCTAAATGGATCACGAAAACTGGAGAAAGACGTGTTATGGTTGATCCAAATGGTCAAGAAGCTCATTCTGCAGTAAACTTAATAAGAAACTATAATGATAATTATAGTTTAGTTGAGGTTGAGCTGTATAGTGGTAGAACTCACCAAATACGAGTTCATCTGTCTTCTATCGGTTTTCCTATAATAGGCGATACAAAATATGGTGTTGATTTATCAGATTGTGATGAAAAAATAAAGGAAATAAATCTTAAGAGGTTATTCCTTCATGCCCATAGTTTGACCTTCGTTCATCCAAATACTGGTAAAAATACTAAGATAATATCAGAATTACCAATTGAGTGTAGTACTTTTATATCAAAATTAAGTAGCATTAATTATTAAAAGATTGTTTTTTAAATTTTGCCAGAAATAGAAATATTGTTGGCTTTTTGTATATAAAATCCGTTTTTTTACTTTTCCATTCAAAAACTGACAATGTTTTAATATATTCACATTCTGATGTGATAGAAGAAGCTATGCATAACAAGGTATCTTGATTCAAATCATCTAAGAGTGCTTTAAATAAACTCATATTGCGATAAGGAGTTTCTATCATAATTTGAGTTTGGTTTATATTATTAGATTCTTTTTCCCAAGAAATTATTTTTCTTTTAAGCTCATCTGATTTTATAGGGGGATATCCTCTGAAAGCAAAGTTTTGACCATTTAAACCGCTAGCCATTAGACTTAAAAAAATTGATGATGGACCTGTCCATGGTTTTATATTTATACCCATAGATTGAGCTATTAAAACAACATTTGATCCAGGATCTGCTATTGCAGGACAACCTGATTCTGATATCAATCCAATATCTTTACATTCCTCAAAGCAAGATAGCCATTCACTTATTTGATTTTTAGTAGTATTGCTTGAAAGTTGATATATTTTTATATTATTTAATTGGTACAGTGATCCTATATCTTTTAAAAAAGATCTTGCTGATTTAGCGTTTTCTGCTATATATACTTTAATTTTTCTAGCTTGTTTTAGAGCTTCTTCCGGCATCCAGAATCCGGGATTAGAATCTCCTATTCTAACTGGTATAAGGTGTAATGTAGCTATCATTATTATTGATTACATAGATATAATATTAAATTTTATAAGAAAATCTGTAAGTTTAATTAGGGGCAACCCTAATATTGAAGTTGGATCATCACCTTTTATATGTTCTACCAAAGTTATGCCTAGCTTTTCCATTTTAACGCTTCCTGCTGTATCGTACGGTTCTTCTTTTTGTAAGTAATAATCTATTGTAGCATCATTTAGAATTCTAAATTTACATTCAGTTATAACTACTGAAGATAATGTATCAATGCCATTTGTTATTGATATTGCACTAATAAACAACACCTTTTCTCCAGATATTAGCTGTAGTTGTTTTTTCGCATTATCAAAACTACCAGATTTACCGATATGTCTACCTTTGCATGAACATACTTGGTCAGATCCTATTACTGTATATCCTGGATTTGATTCTGATACATGTTTTGCCTTGCTTATAGCAAGTCTTAAAGCTGTTTCTTCAGGGCTTTCTTTTTGTAAAGTACTCTCATCTATATTAGGAGATATACTGATAAATGGAATATGTAATCTTGATAATAGCTCTCTGCGATATATAGAACTAGAAGCTAAAATTAATTTTATTGGTGTTTCGTTGTTCATAATGACCTTGCTGTTTAATGATGTGTTAGAATCACAAATGATAACTTTACGAATAATCTATAAGTTCATGTTCCATTGTATATCTAATTTTTTAGTACATTATTCTTTTTGCATATTCATGTATTCTCATATTAGTTACAAAAATCATTTAATGCATATAGTCTCAATTATACTTTTTAATTACAGTATTTGTTTATTGGTTTTTTAATATTTTATTTAATTTGTAGGTATTTATTTAATTACAGTTAATTATTATAATACTTTGTCTTTATTATGTTAGATATTTTTAAGGAGTTATAATGGCAGTTCAGCAAAATAAAAAATCTTCTTCTAGAAGAGGAAAGCATCGTTCTCATGATTTCTTATCATTGCCTTCTACGGCGATAGAATCTAAAACAGGAGAGATCCATCTTCGTCATCATGTAAGCCCTACTGGGTTCTATCGAGGAAAAAAAGTTATAAATTTAAAAAATGATGATTAAATTAATTGTATTTTAATAATTATATTTTTCACTAAGTTAAAGCCAATGCGCATTGCTATTGATTGTATGGGCGGAGATGTAGGCTTGTCAGTTACGGTACCAGCCTCTATTAGATTTGCTAATGATTATGAAGACGTTGATGTAATATTAGTTGGTATTGAGCCTCTAATTAAATCAGCAATTAATCTTATTGATGAAGTGCCTTCTAGTAGAGTACATATAGTCAATGCAGATGAAATCGTTACAATGGATGACCCAATTGACATAGCACTTAGAAGAAAGAAAAAATCATCTATGTATGTTGCTGTTCAAAACGTCAAAGAAGGTAATGCAGATGCTTGTATTTCTGCTGGAAATACTGGCGCCTGGATGGCAATATCACGATATATCTTAAAAACCTTAGATGGTATCGATCGTCCAGCTATTGCTGCTTATCTTCCTACAAATAAAGGTGGGTCTACAACTATGCTGGATCTTGGAGCAAATGTAGATTGTTCTGCTAAGAATTTATTACAGTTTGCCATAATGGGGACAGCATTGTTACAGGCAGTTGAGTATGTTAAAAATCCTAGTGTTGGGCTTTTAAATATTGGATCTGAGATAATAAAGGGTAACGAAGTTGTTAAAGAAGCTGGTAATATTCTATTATCTAGTCCTCTAAATTTTTATGGAAATGTTGAAGGAAATGAAATATTTAGCGGAAAAGTCAATGTTGTAGTTTGTGATGGATTTGTAGGAAATATTGTATTAAAGTCAGCAGAAGGTATTGCTAAAATGTTCTCAGGAGCAGTTAGAGAAGAATTTCGACGTGATTATTTTTCATTTTTTTCTGGTTTGGTTTCTAGCCCAGTATTAAAAAGATTAAAAAATAGATTAGATAATAGGAGATATAATGGAGCATCTCTATTAGGACTGAGGGGCATTGTTTTTAAAAGTCATGGTTCAGCTGATATTGAATCTTTCTATTTCGCTTTGCAACGTGCTCGTGAAGCAGTTATGAATAATCTTTTAGAAAAAACAATAGATAAGCTATCTCAAATTAATCAACTCCTTAGGTCATTTAATAGTTGACCTATTCAACTTCTAGGAAGTTTTATGATATATACCAGAATTGTTGGTTCTGGTTCTTTTTTGCCAAGGACAGTTGTTTCTAACAATGATCTAGCTAATGATCTATTATATAGAGGCATACATACTTCTGATGACTGGATTGTACAGCGTACAGGTATTAAACAACGATATTTGGCTGAATCTGATATTGATACAAGCTATATGGCTGTTGAATCAGCTAAAATGGCATTAATTGATTCTGGTATTGATGCATCTGATATTGACTTAATAATAGTTGCAACGTCTACTCCTGATTGTATATTTCCAAGCACAGCATGTATCGTTCAGTCGAAGTTAAATGCAAAGCATGCTGCTGCCTTCGACTTGCAGGCAGCTTGTAGCGGATTTGTATATGCTTTATCAACTGCTGATAGTTTCATTTGTTCTGGAAAAGCTAAAAATGTCCTTATTATTGGATCTGAAAAATTTTCTCGTATTTTAGATTGGAACGATCGTAGCACATGTGTTCTTTTTGGAGATGGAGCAGGTGCTTTTGTACTTACTGCGTCTTCTGATTATGGTATATTGTCGTCTTGTATATCTTCAGATGGGTCAATGTCAGATATATTAAGTGTTTCTGGGCATTTCGAAAATGGTAATATAAATGGCTATCCGTTTATAAAGATGGATGGTCAATCAGTTTTTAAGAACGCTGTACGTGTATTGGAAGAATCAGCAAGAGAAGTGTGTGATAAGGCATGTGTTGATATAAAAGATATAAATTGGTTTATTCCTCATCAAGCTAATATAAGAATTATAAAAATGTTGGGGCGTAGATTAGGTGTAGAGGATGATAAGCTTGTAATAACTGTAGACAAACATGCTAATACTTCATCTGCTAGTATACCTCTTGCTTTTAATGTTGCAAAACTAGATGGTAGAATCAAAAATGGTGATCTTGTTCTTATTCAAGGTGTTGGTGGCGGATTTACCTGGGGATCATCCTTGGTTCGCATATAAGATAATTTGAAAAAAATTAATTTACGAAATTGATATGAAAGTTGCTTTTGTTTTTCCAGGTCAAGGTTCCCAGTTTTTAAGAATGTTAGATTCTTGGGATAATGATACGATAAATAGTGTTATGCTAGAGGCATCTAGTATCTTAAAACAAGATTTTAAAAATTTGATATCAAAAGGTCCTATAGAAACTCTAAATCTTACTGTTAATACACAGCCAATAATGTTAGCTGTGTGCTTAGCATTTTTTTTTGTATGGAGAGAATCAGGTGGTAGGAATCCTGATATCATGGCAGGCCATAGCTTAGGTGAATACACAGCATTAGCCGCTTCTGAAGCAGTTTCTTTTAGTGATAGTTTGCGTCTAGTTCGTTATAGAGCAGAATTAATGCAATCTGTTATTCCAGTTGGAGAAGGAACTATGGCTGCAATTATTGGTGTAGATCAATATGACATGAGGCTAATATGTAATAAATATAGCAGCGATGGTAATATTGTAAATATAGCTAATTACAATTCTCCTCTACAAGTTGTTATCTCAGGACATAGAAATGCTGTCATTAAAGCATGTGAAGAGGCAAAAATTTTGGGTGCGAAACGTACTATTATTTTACCTGTTTCAGCACCATTTCATTCAACAATATTAAAATCAATATCAAAAGATTTATTTAATTTTCTTTCTTGTATTGATATAAATACACCGAAAATAGATGTTGTAAACAATGTGGATGTTAAAGTAGAAAAAGATCCTATTTTGATTCGTGATGCATTAATTCGTCAATCTTGGAATCCAGTACGTTGGGTCGAAATTGTTCAATATATTAAGAATATTGGCATAACTCATATTGTGGAATTTGGTCCAGGTAGTGTTTTGTCTAACTTAATTAAACGTATAGATCCAGAATTAGTAACAATTTCTATTAAAGATTATAATTCGCTAAAAGAAGCGCTTGTACTTATTAATTAATTGATTTGAGATTTACTTATGGAATTGAAAGGGAAAAATGTTTTTATAACTGGTGCGACAAGAGGTATAGGTAGAGCCATTGCAAAAGAATTAGCTTATAGGGGTGCAAGTGTAGTAGGAACAGCAACAACTGAATCTGGAGTAGAAACAATCAATGATGAATTAGGTGCCATAGGAGTAAAGGGTATAATTTTTGATGTGAATAACATTGATAATTGTAAGATATCGTTAAATGATCTTACAAATAATGGTTTTAATATCGATATTTTGGTAAACAACGCTGGTATAACAAGAGATATTCTTCTTGCGAGAATGAAAGATGAAGATTGGAATAATGTTATTGATACTAATCTTAATTCTATTTTTCGTATTACTAAGTTTGTTTTGCATAATATGATTAAAAAAAGATGGGGTCGTATAATTAATATTACTTCAGTTATTGGCTCTATAGGTAATGTTGGTCAAACTAATTACGCAGCTTCAAAAGCCGCTGTTTCTGGTTTTTCAAAATCCTTAGCTAAGGAGATAGGTAGCCGTGGGATAACAGTAAATTGTGTATCACCTGGTTTTATAGATACAAGCATGACTAGAGATATAAGTAAAGAAAAAATTGATATGTTAGTAAAACAGATACCATCTGGTCGCCTTGGTTCTGAGGATGATGTAGCATATGCTGTATCGTTTTTGGCTAGTTCTAGAGCCAGTTATATAAATGGTACTACATTACATGTTAATGGAGGGATGTACATGTGAAATATTATTCATATATTTAGGGTTTTTTATAGAATTGATTGTCATAAGACTTTTATATTTTTATTAAGTAATATTTTTTGTAATTTTGTTATTGTAATTTGGGGATATGCATGGATAGCATTGAGCAGCGTGTTAGAAAGATTGTATCTGAGCAACTAGGTGTTAGTGAGAATGATATAAGCAACAATTCATCTTTTATAGATGATCTTGGAGCAGACTCTCTTGATATGGTTGAATTGGTTATGGCATTGGAAGATGGATTTGAGACAGAAATACCGGATGAAGATGCTGAGAAAATCACAACAGTTCAACAGGCCATAGATTATATTTCTGCTAATAAGTGATATTGTAGCTTTTTTGCTCTAGATAACTTATAAATTAAAAAGCTAATTCTCAGTATGCTTAGCATTATTTTGTAAGTCTATCTTAAACAACCGTTTTTTCTAGTTAAGGAGTGTCAGTTGAAACGGCGAGTGGTTATTACTGGTCTTGGTATAGTTTCACCTGTTGGTAGTAGTTTAAATACTGCATGGAATAATATTGTCAACGGTGTTTCTGGAGTTGGATTAATCACTAAATTTAATCCTTCTGATCTTTCTGTTCGTATAGCTGGAGAAGTTACTGATTTTGATATCTCTAGCTATATTCCAGCTAGAGATGCTCGCCATATGGATACTTTTATTCACTATGGCGTAGCTGCTAGTATACAGGCTTGGAAAGATTGTGGTTTAGAATTGAACGATAATAATGCTAATAGAATTGGTGTTATAGTAGGGTCAGGTATAGGTGGTCTTCAGAAAATAGAAGAGACACAGGCTGAAGTTTTAGAAAAGGGTTTGCGTAGAATATCCCCATTTTTTGTACCTGCATCTCTTATTAACTTAATATCTGGACATGTTTCCATACTTTATGGATTCAAAGGTCCTAGTTACGCTGTTGTATCTGCTTGTACTACGGGATTGCATTGTATAGGAGATGCTTCTCGTTTAATAGAATATGGTGATGCCGATGTCATGTTGGCAGGAGGAGCAGAATCAACAGTTTCTCCTCTTGGCATAGGTGGTTTTGCTGCTATGCGTGCTCTATCTGTACGTAATGATGATCCTGAAACAGCTTCTAGACCTTGGGATAGAGATAGAGATGGATTTGTCTTAGGTGAAGGAGCAGGGGTTATTGTTTTAGAAGAGTATGAACATGCAAAACGTCGTGATGCTAGAATTTATGGAGAGTTAGTAGGATATGGAATGAGTTCTGATGCTTTTCATATCACTTCTCCTAATAAAGAAGGGGCTTCTTTTGGTATGTTAATGGCATTGAAAAATGGAAATATTAATTATGATCAAGTTGATTATGTTAATGCTCATGGAACTTCTACCATTGTAGGAGATAAAAATGAAACAAGCGCTTTAAAAAAGGTTTTTAAAGATCATGCTTATAGTTTAGTAATTAATTCAACTAAATCAATGACTGGTCATTTATTGGGAGCGGCTGGGGGAATTGAAGCTATATTTACAGCTATGGCCGTTTATAAACAAGTGTCTCCTCCGACCATAAATGTATTTAATCAAGATGATGAATGTGATTTAGATTATTGTGTAAAAAACGCTAGAGATATGAAGATTAATATTGCTATTTCTAATTCGTTTGGTTTTGGTGGTACTAATGGAACTATTGTTATTCGAAAGATCTAAATGTTCTGTTTTTATATGGATTTGATAATATGTAATTCGCAAACTAATTATTTATATTTAGTTTTTAAAAGTTGGTTGATCGAAGGATACTTGTAATTTTAAAAGCTTATGCTTTTTTGGGTTAATTATATATTTTCTTACGTGTTATATTTTAAAATGAGGATTTATAAATGTTGGAAATCAAAGTATCTAAGTTTTTCAGCTCTAGTATATTTTTGTCAACGTTAATTGTAATAAAATTGTGTGCAATATCTTGTTATATTTCTGCTTGCGCACAATCTACAGTTGGTTTAACAAATCATAATTATTTAAATTTGCCAGATTTTACGAGTATTGTTGAAAAAGTAGAATCATCTGTTGTTAATATACGTACCATGACAAATATAACAAGCAGAGAAAGCAACAATGGCTTTAATAATAATGATCCTTATGATTTTTTTAGATGGTTTTTTGGCCCGCAATTACAACAACCTATTCCTATTTATCCTCCACAAACTAACGAAGAGAAAATAATTCCAAGAGGTATGGGATCTGGTTTTTTTATTTCTAATGACGGATACATATTGACCAATAATCACGTTATTATGGACTCAACAGAAATAATAGTTACTCTTGATGACGGGAAAGAGTTTATAGCTAAAATTGTTGGTACAGATGATCGTACAGATATAGCTTTGTTAAAAATAGAAAGTAATAATACTAAACCTGTGTCAATAGGAAAAGTTGACTTGATTCGAAAAGGACAATGGGTTTTAGCCATAGGTTCACCATTTGGATTGGATTCTACTGTTACTGCTGGTATAGTAAGTGCTATAGGTAGAGATACTGGTTATTATTTATCATTTATACAAGCTGATGTTGCCGTTAATCCTGGAAATTCTGGTGGTCCTTTACTTAATTTGAATGGGGAAGTAATTGGCGTCAATTCTCAGATAATATCACGTAGTGGTGGATTCATGGGTATTTCTCTTTCTATACCAATAGATGAAGCAATGCGCGTTGCAGAACAATTGCAGTCATCAGGTAAGGTTATACGTGGACGAATCGGAGTCCATATAGGAGAAATAAGCAGGGAAGTTGCTGATGCACTTGGTCTAATAAAACCTTACGGTGCTCTGGTCAGTTATGTAGAAGATGGAAGCCCAGCAGATATTGCAGGTGTTTTAGCTGGTGATGTTATCTTGAGTTTTAATAATGAGAACATAAAAAAATATACAGATTTACCTCGTATAGTTGGTCAGACAAAACCAGGTAGCAAATCTACTTTAGGTGTATTTCGTCATGGAAAGAGAATAATTTTAGATATTAAAATAGGAGAGGTTCAATCAGATACTACTTATATTGCTGAAAATAGTAATGGATTGGATAAAGATTCTGTTGTTTTTGACATTATTGGTCTAAAAGTCTCAAATATACCTGATGATATTTGCTCAAATTTGCGTATAAATGGTGGGGTATTAGTAAAAGGATCATTTGGTAATGCAGCTTCTTGTGGTTTAAGACAAGGAGACATAATTCTTGCCATTAATGAGTATTGTGTAAACGGTGTTAAAGATTTTGGAAAGTATCTTAATACGCTTAATAAAAATAAGTCTATAGCTTTACTAGTAAGACGCGGTGAGCAAACTCAATGGATTCCTATAAAGTTTAAATAGCCTTATATATTATTAATTAACTATTTAAGATCATATATAACTATAATATTAAAAGTATTTGATTTATGAAACATATTCGTAATTTTTCCATTATTGCTCACATAGATCATGGCAAATCGACTTTAGCTGATCGCTTAATACAGAAATGTGGTGGTCTAGTAGAAAGAGAAATGTCTAATCAGATCTTAGATTCTATGGACATAGAAAGGGAGAGAGGGATAACAATTAAGGCACAAACTGTCTGTCTTAATTATGTTGCAAAAGATGGGATTACTTATAAATTAAATATGATAGATACACCAGGTCATGTAGATTTCTCATATGAAGTAAGTCGTTCTCTTTCTGCATGTGAAGGAGCATTATTAGTTGTAGATGCATCCCAAGGTGTAGAAGCTCAGACTGTTGCTAATTGTTATATGGCTATTGATTTAGGTGTTGAGGTTTTTCCTGTATTAAATAAAATTGATTTACCGCAATCTGATCCAGACAGTGTTAAAAAAGAGATTGAGGATTTTATAGGAATAGATTCTAAAAATGCTATTTCCATAAGTGCAAAAACTGGAGTAGGAATAGATGATATTTTGGAGTTGATAGTTAAAGACATACCTTCTCCTAAAGGATCATTTGATAAACCTTTACAGGCATTAATCATAGACTCTTGGTTTGATAGTTATATAGGAGTAGTTGCTTTAGTTAGAATTATAAATGGAGTTTTAAAACCAAAAGATAAAATTCTATTCATGTCAACTAATTCTGCTTATATATGTGAACAGACTGGTATATTCACTCCTAAGATAGAATTAAAAAATTATCTATCAGCTGGAGACGTTGGATTTGTTGTTTCTGGAATTAGAGACCTTCAGCATGCTAGAGTTGGAGATACTATTACTACATATATAAATCCATCAACAGAGCCTTTACCTGGATTTAAGGAAGTTCAGTCTCAAGTTTTTGCTGGTATTTATCCAGTTGAAAATTCTGAATATGAGCAGTTACATGTATCTTTAGATAAGTTGAAACTAAATGATGCTTCTCTGATATTTGAGCCAGAAGCTTCTGAAGCATTAGGTTTTGGTTTTCGCTGTGGTTTCCTAGGTTTATTACATATGGAAATTATACAGGAAAGACTAGAACGCGAATTTAATATGAATATAATTACTACTGCTCCATCTGTGGTATATCAGGTTGTAAGGAAAAATGGTTCTATAGAAATGATAGGTAGTCCTTCTCACATGCCAATATCTGGATCTTTGGAAGAAATTCGTGAGCCAATAGTAAATGTTAAGCTATTTATGCCTAAAGACTATGTTGGTGTCGTTATGACTTTATGTAATAGTAAACGTGGGGTTCAGGTAGACATGGTTTACTATGGTCGTCAGGTAAATATAACTTATGAGATGCCATTAGCTGAAATTGTTTTAGATTTTTTTGATCGTTTAAAGTCTATATCTCACGGTTATGCCTCCATGGATTATGAATTTCTAGAGTACCGTACTGCTGATGTAGTAAAAGTTGATGTGATTATAAATAGTAATAAAATTGATGCTTTATCTATGATAGTTCATCGTGAAAATTCACGCTTACGTGCTCGTAATATTGTAGTACGTATGAGATCTGTTATACCTAGACAAATGTATGATGTTGTTATTCAAGCTGCTATAGGATCAGACATTATAGCAAGAGAAAATGTTAAAGCATTAAGAAAGAATGTATTAGCTAAATGTTATGGTGGCGATATAAGCAGAAAGAAAAAATTATTAGAAAAACAGAAAGCTGGAAAGAAAAGGATGAAGAATGTAGGTAATATAGAAATACCACAAGATGCTTTTCTGGCTGTTTTAAAAGTTGATGATAAATAAAATTTATTAATTTTTATGAGTCGACTATTCAATTTATTTTTATTTATTTTATTATTAGCAACTGGCATATTATGGTTGATTGATGTTTTCTATTTACGAAGAAGGGAAAATATTAAAAAAAACACAGTTGGTTTTTTTTATAATAAATTATTTATAATAATAAATTATTCTATAAATATTTTTCCTATTTTATTAATAGTTTTCTCTTTTAGATCTTTTATTTTTGAGCCTTTTCGCATTCCTTCTGAGTCTATGCTACCTACTTTACAGCCAGGTGATCTTATTATAGTAAATAAACATAGCTATAATATTAAATTACCATTAATAAATCGCGATATTTTATCTTTATCTAAACCTAGAAGAGGGGATGTGATTGTATTTCATTATCCTTATTCTAAAAAAGTTGACTATATAAAACGTATAATAGGTTTGCCTGGAGATAGGATATCTTATCAAAATAAAAGACTATCAATTAATGATGTTGAAATAAAGAATAATAATGATGGTTTTTATTATGATCATAACTCTATGCATTTTATTAATAAATATAATGAGTCATTAGACAATGTCGTTTATAAAATTTTATCAAACAAGGGATACAATAACAGTATTAATCCATATTTTGATTTCCCTTTCCTTGAAAATTTTAAATATTGTAAAGATAGCTTTAGTTGTATAGTTCCTGATGATAATTATTTTGTTATGGGTGATAATAGGGATAACAGCTTTGACAGTCGATATTGGGGATTTGTTCCGTATCACAATATAGTTGGTAAGGCCTTTTTTATATGGATGAATTTTAATGATATTAGTCGTATAGGTTATTTAAATTAATTATTATGTCTTTTTTTGAATTGGAACGTAGTTTAGATTATAAATTTAGCAATATTAATTTATTGGAATTGGCTCTTACTCATAGGAGTAACGGTTCTCCTCATAACGAAAGGTTGGAATTTCTTGGTGACTCAGTACTTAATTTTGCAATTACTATTTTTTTATTTGAGAAATATGCAGATATTGATGAGGGAGGATTGTCTCGTTTAAGAGCAAGTCTAGTCCAGCAAAATTCTTTAGCTATAATAGCTAGTGATTTAAATTTATCAAAATATTTGAAATTAGGGGAAGGTGAGTTAAAAAGTGGTGGTTGTAATAGACCATCAATATTAGCTGATTGTCTTGAAGCTGTATTTGGTGCCATTTTTAAGGATTCTAGTTTCAATGAAGTACAAATTGTTATTGAGAAACAATTTGTTAAGCTTTTGAATAATCTAGATCTAAAAACAATGTGTAAAGATGCAAAAAGTTTATTGCAAGAGTTATTACAGTCTAGAAAGATATCTTTGCCTCGTTATTTGATAGTTAATATAAACGGAGCTGCACATAATCAACGTTTTGAAATTGAATGTGTTATATCTGAATTAAATATAAAGACAAAATCTGTAGGTGATACACGTCGTTCTGCTGAACAATCAGCTGCTAAGCTGGCTATAGATATATTAACATCATCTAATTCAAATTATTTGAATGATGATAATATATCTAACTATAAAAATATAAAGGTATAGTGTTTAACACTTATAATGAAAAATTCCATAGAAGAATATAAATCTGGATTTGTTGCTATTATTGGTTGTCCAAATGTAGGTAAATCTACTCTGAATAACGCTTTGGTTGGAGAAAAAATTTCTATAGTTTCCAAAAAAGCTCAAACTACTCGTCATAAAATTAATGGGGTTCTAACTAAAGACAATGAGCAATTTGTTTTTGTTGACACTCCTGGATTTCAAACAAAACATGTTAGTACCATGAATAGCATGATGAATAGATTAGTTAGTAAAGTTCTAGTAGATGTCGATGTAGTAATACATGTTATTGAAGCATGTAAATGGACAAAGGAAGATAATAATTTATTGGAATTAATTCCAGAAGAAAAAAGTGTATTGCTTGTTATTAATAAAATTGATTTATTGAAAGATAAGAATTTATTATTACCATTTATTGATCGTGTAATTAAATACTATCCTTATATGTCATTTATACCGATCAGTGCTTCTAAAAAATATCAAATTGAATCTTTATTATATGATGTTGCTAAATATTTGCCATATAATCAAAAAATTTTCGATGATGATGTTCTCACTGACAGGCCTGCTAAATTCTTTGTTTCTGAAATAATAAGAGAAAAAATTTTTAGGCTTGTAGGTGATGAGATACCATATAAATGTGCTGTGATTATAGAAAAATGGGATGAGAAGCTAAATTTTATATGTATATATGCTTGTATAATAGTAGAACGTAGTACGCATAAAGCAATATTATTGGGATCTCATGGCTTACATATGAAACGCATTGCAACAGAATCTCGGCAAGACATAGTGAGTTTTTTAGATAAAAAAGTCTATTTAGAAATATATATAAAGGTATGTAGTAACTGGTCCAATAAAAAAGAATATTTGGAAAATATAGGCTATGAATAGGTCGAGTTCTAGTTTTATAGAGGACGAAGGTTATATCTTACAAAGCATTCCATGGAGAGAAACTTCATTAATCATAAAAGTATTCTCTCGCGACCATGGTTATGTTTCTATTGTAGCAAAGGGCGCTAAGCGTCCATATTCTCAATTAAGGCCAGTTTTATTATCTTTCCAACATTTAATGTTGGCGTGGAGTAATAATAGGTCTGATATAAAAACACTAGTAAGAGCTGATTTAGGGGATATTTTACTAATACCTGGAGATTCTTTAATGTGTGCTTGGTATATGAATGAATTAATTCTATATTCATTAGCTGGAGAAGATGCTCATCCAGTATTATTTGATGCTTATAGTAAATCTTTGGAATGTTTATGTAACAAATCTAATTATAAAGCTAACATTCTAAGAAGATTCGAATGGATTTTATTAAAAGAGATAGGTTATGGAATCGATCAAACCGAACCTGATTTCAACAATCAAGAACTTGAGCCTATTTTACGTTTACATTTGAGAAAAAGAATGGAGACTATGCTAGGAGGTAGAGAACTACTAACAAAGAAAATCCTGCTAAATCTCCATTATTACTAATTAAATTATTCTCTATTGTTATTATTCATGAATCCAATAATTATTAATAAGTTGCTAAAAACGTTATATATATCTAAGTATATAGCTAAAGTTGCAGATATATAATTGGTCTCTCCATTGTTAACAACTCTTTGAATATCAATTAGAATAAAAGATGAAAATATTATAATTGAAACCATAGAAATGGTTAAAGTAAGAGCACTAATATGCATAAATATATTAGCTACTGCTGCTATTAAAATTACAACTGTACCTATAGAAACCCATTTAGCAAAGTTAGATAAATCGCGCTTTGTAGTATTTGCTAAAAAATTCATAACGCTAAATATTATGGCCGTTCCTCCAAAAGACATAGCTATTATTTTAGTGCCATTATGCATTCCTATTATTATTCCCAATAATCGAGAAAGCATTATGCCCATAAAAAAAGTAAAAGCTAGTAAAAAGAATACACCGAAAATATTATTTTTATTTTTTTCTATGCAGGACATCAAAGAAAAAGCACCAATAAAAAATACTATCGTTGATAAACCTGGATTCGACAACATGCCAGAGTTTATTCCAGACACCATTCCGATAATAGCACCCAATACTGTTGGTATCAAAGAAACAGCTAGTAACCAGTAAGTATTACGCAAGACATTATTGCGTATAATTTCACCATTTTGATCTATAACTACATTATTTGCTCTAAATTGAGATGATCGATAATTGTTCATTTTTAACCTCTAATTATTATTAGTTAATATATTTCACATTGAGGATTCTGTTGTTTAAAATATAAAATACAACTGAACCAACGCTTAGCGCTAGCGTTGGTGTATTGGTTACAATAATCATCTAATAAAAATACTCTACTGATTGATTGCATAATTCAAGCATATATCTCTATTTATGGATATTCAACATCATTAAAATGGCAACCAGTCAACATATGGCCATCTTTCTTATAAGAACGCCATCTAGACCGAGCTTCATAGCGTTCTTGCTCATTTTCGGAAACTATTTCCACAACGCTTTCAAATTCATTATAACATAAAGGAATTATGTTTGACATATTAATTAATAGCATTTCCTTACTTTTCATATTTTTTGTTTTAGATATATTATTAGTTATAATCATAAATTCTTCTTTACAATAGTTATCTATTTTATAAAATGAATGAGGTATGAAAGACAGATCTTTGAAAGTCCAAAGCATTATATCTAGCTTACACAATATTTGATACTCATTGGAATATACAACTATATTTCTATGTAATGTGTAATATTTATTTATTATCTGACAAACTGCATTCATTCTATTAGATACTCCGAAAATAAAATTAATTTGCATTGTCTATATCTATCAAAAACTTTGTGATTAATGAAATAGGTCTTCCTGTAGCTCCTTTATTATTTTTTTTCCATGCTGTTCCTGCTATATCAAGATGTGCCCATTTATATGATTCTGCAAATTCTGATAAAAAACATCCAGCGGTTATTGCTCCAGCAGATGGCCCTCCTGTATTTGATAAATCAGCAAAATTTGATTTTAATAAGCCTAAGTAAGAACTATTTATAGGCATTCTCCAAACTAGATCTTTAGAAGATTGTCCAGCATTTATAATTTTACGTGCTAACTCATCATTATTTGAGAATAATCCAGTGTAAATACTTCCGAGAGCAACAACACAAGCTCCAGTTAATGTTGCTATATCAATTACAATCTCTGGATTAAATTTTTTAGCATAAGTTAATGCATCGCACAGGATCAATCTTCCTTCCGCATCGGTATTTATGATTTCTATGGTTTTACCAGACATGCTTGTTATTACATCACCAGGTTTATTAGAATTTCCACTTGGCATATTTTCACAGGTTGGTATCAGACCTATTATATTGCGATCTATATTTAATTTTGCTATAGCTTTAAATATTCCTAACACACTGGAAGCTCCGCACATATCATATTTCATTTCATGCATAGAATTTGATGGTTTTAATGAGATTCCACCAGAATCGAATGTAATGCCTTTTCCTATTATTACTATAGGAGATTTGTTATTTTTTTCATTATTATTATATTTTATTTCTATAAATTTTAATGGTTCTTTTGAGCCTTTAGCTACTGATATAAATGCTCCCATTCCTAGTCCTTGTACTTGATCATGATCCATGATATTTACTTCAATAGATTCGAATTCATCAGCTAATTTTTTAGCTGTATCTGCTAGGTAAGACGGTGTACATATATTGCTAGGCAAGTCTGAAAGTTTTCTAGAAAGTGATATTCCATTCGCTACGCATTTACCCTCATGTGCACCGTTTTTTATTTTTTTTTGATCATATTCATTAGTTATAATAGTTAATTGATTGATTATTTGTATTTTTTTATCAAAATCACTTATTCTTTTTATGTATCTATATGTAGTATTTTCAATTGATATAACAGCATTTCTTGCCGCACTCTCTTTATCAATGTTTTCTTCTAAACGTGTTATCAAAGCTGAACAATATTCTTTAATATTGTGAGAAATGCATGTTTTTGCTAATGATTTTTCTGCTGCTATGTAATTGTTAATATCAAATTTTGATTTTTCTCCCAAACCTACTAAGATTATTCTTTTTGCTAATACATTATTTATATTATATAAAACTATAGTTTTTCCTATATTTGTTTGAAAATCATTTCTGATAATTTCTATACTAAGACTATTGTTAATATTCTTAATTAATTCAGAACTGTTTATTAAATTCTCGTCAGAGAACACACCAATACCCAAAACTTCGGTTTTTATTTCATGTATTTTATTGATATTGTTTGATATGATAATTTCCATGTGAAATCTCATCCTTATGATAATATATTGTTTAAATAGTATCCAACCGTTTTATGAAAAATGAAATCATTAATCTTTTTTCTAAGTTATTTTTAGTATTAGCTATAATATGGATAGGTTTTTTTGGGTTGTTTGTCTAATTAGCAACTTTCAAATAACATCTTTAAAAAAATTTTGTGTATATTTTTGATATCTTTAATCACAGTATTTTTTGTATTATACAGGTTGATATGTTCATTGCTTTATTTTTCACTGTAACTTGAAGAGTAAAATAATTATATTATTGTTCAACAGATCGTAGTTGAAAAATTGTTTTAGCTATTTAACCGAAATCATTTGAAATGTCTATAATTATTCTAATTATATCTCTTTATGCTTACAGTAAGATTGATGCCATTAGCAACATGTGAGTACTTATAACAAAATAAAGAAAATATATATAAAACATTTATTATATATTCATATACTTTATTAAAAATAATTTTGTTTTTTGAAAAAAATATAATAAAAATAGCTTGTTTTTTAGTAGATTATTTATTAATAACTTTTAAAAAGATAGTTACATATCTTTCATAGTGACAGAAGTAGTAAATTTTTAATTGATAAAAACAACAATAGTTTTCTTGTGGTATATCAGCTAAATAGCTTCGACATACCTTACAATATAAACAGAATAAATTCTCTTTTATATCATTTTGATAATTTCAATAATAAAATCAATGAAAAAACCAAGTTATTGAAATATGGTTCTGTAATTGAGTTAATAATTATTAATAACTTAGCATATATGTCTGATATAGTTTTAAGATTCTTCAATTTTATGATTTTTCTAAATTTAGCTTTTTATAAATATAATTAGGATTTTCAAATATAGAAATTGATATTTGATGAAATTACTTCTATTGTCATAGACATGCTTATTATATAAGTTTGACAAATTTAGTAAGGTCTTAGGTTATTTATCGTAATATTAGATTACTTTTTTATTTGTTTATGCCTTATATACTAATAAAGTCTGTTAATTTTTTTCTAATGACTAAAATATTAGATTTAAATTCATATACGATAAGAAATATAATTTTCTTATAGAAATTATTTTATTATTCTATGTGCGGCTGTAAATTTTCTAGACCAGTATGTTTTTTTGAGGCTACTTATCTCCACATTTTTTCCTGTTCTAGGTGAGTGTATGAAAAAATCTTCACATAGATATATGCCAACGTGTGAATATTTATTTTTATTTATGTTAAAGAATAGTAGGTCACCAGTTTGTAATTTATTTTTGTTCACTGGTGTGCTTATTGCTGCTATTTTTTTAGATGTTCTTGGTAGATTTATGTTCAATGCTTTTTTTGCGCAATGATGAATTAAGCCACTGCAATCGAATCCATCAATTGGATTTCTTCCACCAAAATTATAAGGTTTACCTAAATTATTTAATGCTTCATTTACAAATGAATAGAATTTTTTATTTTTCTTTTTAATGCCAGATCTTTTAAGACTATTTTTTACGGTAGAATGTAGCTCTTTCTGATCTAGAATTCTATTTCTATAAGTTTTAGTTTTGTTGCGTTCATTTAATGATGTACATCCAGTAGATGTAAATAACAAAAAAACTACCATTATAATCAATAAAATATTTATGATAAGTGTATTTATTTTTATATCTGATTTTAGATCACTATCTTTCGTTTTTATAATTCTCATGTTGAGTGTTAACTTTGTTGAAGGATTAATTGCCTCATTTTTTATTTAAGTTAGTGTTAGTAACACTTGTAAATATATTATTTTTATATTTAATCATAGATTAAAATGTCTATTTTGTTAATAACTAATATTAACTTTCAAATTTTATTTCACAAAAGGATGTTTATGAAAACTAAATATTTTCTTACAGCAGAAGATGTAAAATTAATAATAAAATCTTCTGAATCATATTCACTAGATAAAAGATTAAATGTATCTATATCAGTAGTAGATGATGGAGGTCATTTATTAGGCATGTTACGTCTTGATGGTGCACCATCAATATCATCATATATATCATTATCTAAGGCAAAAACTTCAGCTTTAGGTAGAAGAGAATCATTAGTTTATGAAGAAATAATAAATTCTGGACGATTTTCATTTCTATCGGCTCCGTTGCTAGAAGGAATGCTGGAAGGTGGAGTACCAATTGTTATAGAAAATAATATTATCGGTGCTGTCGGGGTGTCTGGAGCAAAATCAAGTGAAGATGCGGATGTGGCTAAGGCAGGCATATCCGCGCTCAAATTAATCTAGTAAATGTTAAAATATTAGTATTTATAAAAACTTAAAAAATAATTAATCGGAGATAGCATTATGTCTAATGCGATCCAGTCATTCTTGACAGAGAACAAAGTATTAAATACAAATTATAATGTGTCAGGAGAATCAATTTCTAGCTATGAATCTTACAAGAAATTATGTTTAGAAGTAGAAAATAATTTTGATGAATTTTGGAGTGGCTATGCCACTGATCTTTTATCTTGGTCCAAAATTTTTACTAAAGTATTAGATGATTCTAATAAACCACATTATAAATGGTTTGTAGATGGTTCAATGAATGTAACAGTTAACTGTTTGGATATTCACTTAACAAATGGCAATGCTAATAAAATTGCAATCATATTTGAATCTGATGATGGTGAAGTATTAAAAATTACTTATAAAGACTTGCTTAAAAGAGTTTGTAAATTTGCCAATGGGCTAAAAAACTTAGGTTATAAAATTGGAGATAAATGCATAATATACATGCCTATGTCAATTGAAGTTATAGTAGCTATGCATGCCTGCGCCAGGCTTGGAATTATTCATTCTGTGGTGTTTGGTGGTTTTTCATCTAAAAGTTTGCATGAGCGTATATTAGATATTGGAGCCTCTTTAATCATTACATCTGATTATCAAAAAAGAGGTGGAAAAAAAATACCATTAAAAGCAGCTGTGGATGCTGCCATTATTTCAGGAAATTGTGAGAGTATAAAAAATGTTATTGTCTATAAACGTGCTGGTGATGACATAAATTGGTTAAGTAGTCGTGATTTGTGGATGGATGATTTAGAAAAAAATCAATTAGATTATTGTGAGCCGGTTTTTGTAAATTCGGAGCATCCTTTATTTGTTTTATATACATCAGGATCAACCGGAAAACCTAAAGGGATACAACATTCTTCCGCAGGATATTTGCTATGGGCCAAGATGACAATGCGATGGACATTTGACATTCGTGGAGATGATGTTTTTTGGTGTACAGCTGATGTAGGATGGATAACTGGACATACTTACATCGCTTATGGTCCTTTATCCATGGGATTAACTCAGGTGATATTTGAAGGAATACCAACTTATCCTAATTCTGCTAGATTTTGGAAAATGATTGAAAGACATAAAGTAAGTATTTTTTACACTGCTCCGACAGCCATACGTTCTTTGATAAAATCGTCAGATAATGATCGAAGTGTTCATCCAGATAATTTTGATCTTAGTAGTTTGCGTATACTGGGTTCAGTTGGTGAGCCTATTAGTCCTGATACGTGGAGATGGTATTATAAAAACGTTGGTAACGAAAATTGTCCAATTGCTGATACTTGGTGGCAAACAGAAACTGGAGGTCACATGATAACACCATTGCCTTGTTTGAATTATTTAAAACCAGGTTCCTGTTCATTACCTCTTCCTGGGATATGTGCTGCTGTAGTAGATGAATCAGGAGAAGATGTTCCTAATTCTACTGGAGGATTTTTAGTCATTAAAAAACCATGGCCTGGTATGATACGTAATATATGGGGAAATACAGATCGTTTTATAACCAGTTATTTTCCAGAAGAGCTTCATGGCTATTATCTTGCAGGGGATGGGGCACAGCGTGATAATGATGGATATTTCTGGATTATGGGAAGGATTGATGATGTCCTAAATGTTTCAGGACACCGTCTAGGTACAATGGAAATTGAGTCTGCTTTAGTATCTCACAGTAAAGTTTCAGAGGCAGCTGTTATAGGACGATCTGATGATACTACCGGCGAAGCTGTAGTTGCTTTTATAGTCATGAAAGGAGAAAGGCCTTATAATGATGAAGCTATTAATATAGCAAAAGAACTACGTAATTGGATTGCTTGTGAAATAGGACCAATAGCTAAACCAAAAGACATAATATTTGGCGATAGCTTGCCTAAGACAAGATCAGGTAAAATTATGAGAAGATTACTAAGAGCTATAGCTAATGGAGAAAATATTAATCAAGATACATCAACAATAGAAAATATGTCTATCTTTGATAATTTCTCTATTACTTTTTAGAGCTACATGCCATTATAAATAGGGCCACTGCCTCCTTGAGGTGGTGTCCATGATATATTTTGAGTAACATCTTTTATATCACAAGTCTTACAATGTAGACAGTTATCTGAGTTGATATGTAATTTATATTTCCCATTTTCATCCTTAATAAATTTATAGACACCTGCAGGACAATATCTGGATTCTGGTCCAGCATAATTTCTTAAATTTATGAGCATAGGTATTTCTGTATTATTAATTTTCAGATGTATTGGTTCATTTTTTTCATAATGGATATTTGATAAGAAGATTGAACTTTCTATATCAAATGTTATTTTATTATCTGGATCTTGATAAACTATTTTATCTATTGAATTGGCTGGATTAAGAAAAGAATTATCTGATTTTTTGGAATGTAAGTTCCAAAAAAAATGTCCAGCGAGTATCTTTTGTTCCAATAAAGTCATTAATAATGAAATTAATTTATGTTTACTGCTCCATTGCTTGAAGTTTCTAGATTTTTTTAATTCAGCATGAAGTGATGATTCTTTAAATTTTTTACTATAAATAACTAATTCATTATTTTTTATAATTGAATCTTTCAGCATACTTTCCATAATTGACTCAGCAGCAATTATTCCACTTTTTACTGCAGTATGTATACCTTTCAAACGAGATGAATTTAAAAATCCAGCATCACATCCTATTAATATACCTCCTTTAAAATATAATTTAGGCAAAGATAAAAGTCCTCCCATCGTAATAGATTTAGCTCCATATGATAATCTTTTCCCATTTTTTAAAATATTATGTATTAAATTATGAATCTTATAGCTCTGAAATTCTTTGAATGGAGATAACCAAGGATTGCTATAATTCAGGTCTATAATCATACCCAAAGAGACTAAATCATTATTCATGTTATATAGAAAAGCACCACCATTCGCTTTATTATATAGTGGCCAACCAATCGTATGTATTACCAGTCCTGGTCTTGATTTATTATGATCTATTTTCCATAATTCCTTTATCCCAATAGCATATTTTTGTTGATTTTTTCCTTTACTAAGGTTAAAGTGCTCGATAACTTTTTTACCTAAATTTCCTCTTGATCCTTCTGCTAACACGGTATGCTTAGATAATATATTTAATCCTGGTTGAAAATAATTAGTTTTTTTTCCTTCTCTATCTAAACCAAAACTTCCAGTTTTTATTCCACAAACCTCATCTTTAGAGTTATATAATAAATCTATTGCTGCAAAACCAGTAAAAATATCAACACCTAGTGTTTTTGCTTCTTTCCCCATCCATTCAACTAAATGCCCGAGCCTGGTTATATAACAACCATCGTTTTTTAAGCAATCAGGTAAAAGAAAACTAGGTATATTAAAATATTTATTTTGTCTTAAATATAAAAATTTTTCCTCTTTCACTATTGTAAATAACCCTGATTCCTCGATTGCCAAATTTGGAAGCAATTCTTTAATTGATGTTATATCTACAATTGCTCCAGATAAGATATGACTGCCTAATGATGAGCTTTTTTCTATTATGCAAATACTTATATCAATTTTTTTAGCCATAGCCAACTGTTTCAGTTTAATGCTAGTCGATATACCAGAAGGACCAGCTCCTACTATGATTACATCGTAATATACAGATTCTTCTTGATTCATATATTTCCTGTATTTTTTATATAATGGCCACGTGATGTCATATAAAATTTAACATGATATATTACTTTTATAATTCACTACTGATATATGAAATATAACTAATTATGAATTTCTATTTTGTAAATATTAATAATTTTATGACAATATTTAATAAACTAAAAAAATATAAAATTCATAATATTTCCACATTCTATGTTATCTTGGTCAATATATATGTATATAAAATAAAGATTACTATAAAATCCCTCAAAGATATTATTATAATGTGTTTTCGATATCAGCAATTTTTATTACTGATAATTTTCTATTCATTAGCACTAGTTTAGTAATTGGTGCACTATTATTTCAATTTACAATTAAAATGCGATGATTAAGTATATATTTATTACCGGTGGAGTAGTTTCTTCTCTAGGGAAAGGAGTCACTGCTGCTTCTTTAGCCGCTATTTTGGAGTCAAGAGGTCTTAGCGTGACTATGTTGAAACTAGATCCATATATCAATGTAGATCCTGGTACTATGAGCCCATTTCAACATGGAGAAGTTTTTGTTACAGAAGATGGAGCAGAGACAGATTTAGATTTAGGTCACTACGAACGTTTTATATCTACTAAAATGACTAGATTTAATAATTTCACTACAGGTCAAATTTATGATTCTGTAATTAAAAAAGAACGTCGTGGTGATTATCTTGGAAATACTGTACAAGTTATTCCACATATTACTAACGAAATACAAGAGTTTATTTATAGAGGTGCCAACAACAGTTTCGATGGTAAAGCAGATATTGCAATCGTAGAAATAGGTGGCACTGTAGGTGATATAGAATCCTTGCCATTCTTAGAAGCAGTAAGACAAATGAGTTTATCATTAGGCAGGAGTAATTTTATTTTTATGCATCTTACTTTAGTTCCTTCAGTATCTTCATTCAGCGAGCTAAAAACAAAACCAACACAGCATTCTGTACAAAAGTTACGTGAGATAGGAATATTACCTGATGTTATATTGTGTAGAGCTAGCCGTCGTATTTCTAACGAAGAGAGGGCTAAAATATCAATGTTTTCAAATTTACCAATGGAATCAGTAATATCGGTCTGGAATGTTGATTCAATATATAAAGTACCTTCTGTTCTACAAGAACAAGGAGTAGATGATATAGTTTGTAGTACTATGTCTATTAATCCAGCACCAGCTGATCTGTCTGTTTGGAAAAAATTGATAGATCGTATTGAAAATCCTAAATGTAGTATAGATATTGGTATGATTGGCAAATATATGGATTTTACTGAATCATATAAATCTTTAATTGAGGCATTGGCACATGCTGGCATACATACAAATTCTAGGGTTAATATTAAATATATAAACTCAGAAGATATAGAAAAAAATGGAATAGATTTATTAAAAAATTTAGATGGAATTCTTGTTCCTGGTGGATTTGGTAATAGAGGCATAGAAGGTAAAATTTCAGCAATTAATTACGCTAGAGAAAATAAAATACCTTTTTTAGGTATATGTTTAGGCATGCAGCTTGCTGTTGTAGAATTTGCTCGCAATGTAGCTGGTCTAAAAAATGCAAATAGTACAGAATTTGATAATTGCACAGAATTTCCTGTTATAGCTTTAATTAATGAATGGAAGGATATTAGTGGGCATTTAGAAAAGCGTAGTATTAATTCCGATAAAGGTGGAACTCTCAGAAAGGGAGCGCAAAATATATTAGTGAAAAAAGATACAAAAACTTATAGTATATATGGTGAAAGTCTTTATGAAAGACATCGTCATAGGTATGAAGTTAATAATAATTATTTAGAATCCCTAATTGATGCTGGACTTGTTATAAGTGCAAGTACTCCATCAGAGCATTTAACAGAAGTTATCGAGTTGAATGATCATCCATGGTTTATAGGTGTACAATTTCATCCAGAATTCACTTCTACTCCACGCTATGGTCATCCACTATTTATAGATTATATTAAGGCTATTATAAGTAAAAAATTTATTAAAATTATCTAATATTTGTTTAATTCTATTAAATTAATTGACGTAAAGTCATTATCAAAATCTTTGTTAGAAATAGATAATTTTGTTAAAAAATGAGCATATTGAACCTGAAAAATAATATAAGTATTTATTATTGAATACTATGATGTTTGTTCTGTATATTTTCGTATTTTTACTGATGAAGTAATTTTATATCTTTTTATTGTTTTGGGATAATCTGTTATGAGTAAAATTGTTGATATTTTTGGTAGAGAGATACTTGATTCTCGTGGTAATCCAACTGTAGAGTGTGATATTGTTCTAGAAACTGGAGCTATTGGTAGAGCATCAGTTCCGTCAGGAGCTTCCACTGGTACACGTGAAGCTATTGAGCTTAGGGATGGTGATCTTAATCGTTATTTTGGCAAAGGTGTTCTAAAAGCTGTTGATAATATCAATACTGAAATAGCAGAGTCATTGATAGGTCTTGAAGCTTATGATCAATCTTATATAGACCATATAATGATAGAGTTAGATGGTACTGATGATAAAAGGAGATTAGGGGCAAATGCTATTTTGGCCGTAAGTATGGCAGTTGCTCGTGCTGCTTCTGATGATGCAGGTTTGCCTCTTTATAGGTATCTAGGAGGTAGTAGTTTGATGAGTATGCCAGTTCCAATGATGAATGTAATTAATGGCGGAGCCCATGCTAACAATAACTTAGATATACAGGAATTTATGATATTACCTGTCGGTGCTAAAAGCTTCAAAGATGCATTGCGTTGGGGATCTGAAGTTTTTCATACATTAAAAAAAATAATTAGTAATCAAGGTATGTCTATAGCTGTTGGAGATGAGGGTGGATTTGCACCTAATATACGTAATCATGAAGAAGCTATAAAACTTATTTTAGAATCTATTAGTGAGGCCGGATATGAACCAGGAAAACATATTTGTCTTGGCCTTGATTGTGCAAGCTCTGAGTTTTATAAAAATGGTTCTTATATATTACAAGGTGAAGGTAACGTTTCTCTAAGTTCTAATGAATTTTCTGACTTTCTTGCTTCTTTATGTGATAAATATCCCATTATATCTATTGAAGATGGTATGGCTGAAAATGACTTGGATGGTTGGAAAATTCTTACAGATAAATTGGGCAATGACATTCAATTAGTAGGAGACGATTTATTTGTAACTAATACTAATATCTTGAAAGAAGGTATAAATAATGGCATAGCTAATTCCATTCTTATAAAAATTAATCAGATAGGAACTATAACAGAAACTTTTTCTGCTATAGATATGGCTAAACGTTATGGTTATACTTCTATTGTTTCTCATCGTTCTGGTGAAACCGAAGATTCTACTATTGCAGACATAGCTGTCGCCTCGAACTCCATGCAGATAAAAACTGGGTCACTGTCAAGATCTGATCGTATGGCCAAATATAATCAACTATTGAGAATAGAAGAGGAATTAGGAGATATGGCTAACTATCCTGGGAAAGACGCATTCTACAATATAATCTAAGTTATATAAAATTATATAAAAAATCAACAAAAGCTATAGCTTTTCTTTTCTATAGCTTTTTTCTACAATTTCAAATTGAAACAGCCGACAGTCTAGTTTTCCATTAAACAATGGTATTTTTCTTTTTGGTTTTAGCCTTAACTTTTTAGGCAAGTCTAAATCACTAGATATGATATTAACTTTCCAATCAAAAAAATATTGTTTTAATTGTCTTGAAAAATTTTGCCATAATTCAATATCATTATCATTTTTTATCCTTTCACCATATGGAGGGTTTGTAATAATATATCCATTTGTAATATTTAATTTTTCCATGTAACTTGAATCTTTTTTAATAAATCTCATATTACTGACATGTAATCCAGATGTCTTTAAATTATTAATAGATGCTTCTATAGCTTCTTTATCTATATCAAATCCTATTATTTCTGTTTCTATATTTTTTTTGATATTAGAGATTGATTCTTTTCGTAGTTCACTCCACTGGTTTTTATCATGAAGATTAATTTTCTCAAACCCAAATGATCTTAGAATTCCAGGTGGAGTATTTGATGCTATTGATGCTGCTTCTATGAGTAGAGTGCCACTTCCACAAAATGGATCTAGTAAGGAATTCTTAGGATTCCACTCAGATAAAGCTATTACGCCTGATGCTAGATTTTCCTTTAATGGAGTTTCTCCTTTTTTTAATCTCCATCCTCTTTTAAATAGAGATTCTCCAGAAGTATCCAGGTAAATAGTCACAGAATTTTTCTCAATAAATAAATGTATCCTTATATCAGGATTTACGGTATTGATATCAGGTCTTTTAGAAAAAATTTTCCTAAATCTGTCACAAACACCATCTTTAACTAATAAATTGCAATACGATTGACTATTAAAATTACTATTTATCGAAGAAGTATCAACCCTTATTGAGTATTCTGGTCTAAACCATTTTTCCCATTCTACATTATGCGATATTTCCAGAATTTCTTTTTCATTATTTATAAATGATGAATGTGCTACTTGCAGAAGCACTCTATTAGCAAGTCTAGATTTTAGATTTATAGACTCTATATCTTTCCAAGATGCTTTAACATAACAGCCAGATTTATTATTTTGAATAACTTCTATGTCAAATGACTTTAGTTCTTCACCTAGTTTCAACTCTAATCCTTTTGGACAAGGAATAAAAACATTAAACATTTCATTTTTATTAATTTTAATATTTCTGCTATTATTTTTCATTTAAATTAGTCATTCGGTAATTAACAATCATTTATTAATCGTAATACATATTAATAGTTTAGATAACTTGTTTTATAGCTGTTAAGAAGATTTCCGTTTTTTTACAGAATATAGCGCTAGGTTAAATTATGATTTCTTATAATTTTTCCTAGCGCTATACGCTATATTCTCTTAATTAGAAAACCTAATTCTCTTGTTGAGCATCTACTACTGCTAGAGCAGTCATATTTACTATCCTTCTTACCGTAGTACTGTTTGTCAATATATGTACAGGTTTATTAGATCCAAGAAGTATTGGCCCCATAGCTATACCTTTGCTTCCTATCATCTTTAGAAGATTGTATGCAATATTACCAGAATCAAGATTAGGCATAATCAACAAATTAGCCGTATCTTTAAGGCTACTATCAGGGTAAGAAGCTTTTCTGATTTTATTTGACAGAGCAGAATCTGCATGCATCTCGCCATCCACTTCAAGATCTGGTGCAATTCTTTTTATTATTTTTACAGCTTCCGACATTTTTTTTGAGGACTCAGTAATTCTGCTACCAAAATCAGAATGAGAGAGCAATGCTATTTTTGGCACAAATCCAAACCTCAACATTTCATTAGCTGATTGAATGGTTATATTTGCGATTTCTTGAGCATTAGGATTCTCATTAACATGAGTATCAGCAATAAACAAAGTTTGCTCAGGAAGCATTAAAACATTTAGAGCAGCGAATGTTTGATTTTCTTTCTTTCCTATAACTTCACTAATATATTTAAGCTGATTATCATATTTACTAGTAATACCACAAATAAGTGCATCTGCTTCTCCTCTTTGTAGGAGCATTGAACCTATTAGAGTGTTGTGCTTTCTAAGCATGGATTTTGCAATTTTTGGTGTTACTCCATCTCTGCATTTTAATTTATAATAATGTTTCCAATTCTTATCTAAAAGATTCTCATCTTCCGGGTCAATTAGTTGAATATCTTTTCCTATTTGAATTCTTAGACCAGCTTTTTTTATATGTTCTTGTACTACAGAATTACGACCTATCAGTATTGGGTATGCTAGTTTTTCATCAACAACAGTCTGTATTGCTCTTAAAACTATCTCTTCCTCTCCATCTGTGTATATTACTCTTTTAGGTTCCTGTTTTGCTTGAACAAATAAAGGATCCATAAGTTGACCTGAATGATAAACATATGAATTCAATTTTTGTCTATAAGCTTCTAGGTTTTTAATAGGTCTTGTGGCTACACCAGATTTTTGTGCTGCGCTAGCTACAGCTGGTGCAACATGAGATATTAGTCTTCTATCAAAAGGTTTTGGTATAATATAATTTGGCCCAAAGCTTAGATCTTCTCCTGCATAAGCTGATGAAACTTCATCATTTTGTTCTATTTTTGCAAGATCAGCAATAGCAGTAACACAAGCAAGTTTCATTTCTTCTGTAATGGATGTAGCACCACAATCTAATGCTCCACGGAATATGAATGGAAAGCATAATACATTGTTAACTTGATTTGGAAAATCTGAGCGGCCAGTTGCAATTATACAATCAGGTCTTACAGATTTAGCTAATGATGGTAATATTTCAGGTTCTGGATTAGCTAATGCTAAAATTAGAGGATTTGGAGCCATAGTTTTTACCATTTCTGGGGTCAAAACCTTAGCAGCAGAGCATCCTAAGAAAACATCAGCATCCTTTACTACATCAGATAGAGTCCTTGAATTAGTCTTTTGTGCATATCGACGTTTATTTGTTTCCATGTTTTCATCACGTCCTTCCCATATAACTCCCCGTGAATCAACAACAAATATATTTTCTACTTTAACTCCCAATTTAACTAATAAGTCTAAACAAGCAATAGCGGCTGCACCAGCTCCAGAGCACGCTAATTTTACTTTGCTTATATCTTTTTTTACTACTTCAAGACCATTAAGAATAGCAGCTGATGATATTATAGCTGTACCGTGTTGATCATCATGAAAAACCGGTATCTTCATCCTTTCTCGTAGCTTTTTTTCTATATAAAAACATTCAGGTGCCTTTATGTCTTCTAAATTTACTCCACCTATAGTTGGCTCTAATGCAGCTATTATATCTATTATTTTATCAGGATCATTCTCAGCAAGTTCTATATCAAATACATCAACACCAGCAAATTTTTTCAATAAGCAACCTTTACCCTCCATTACTGGTTTAGATGCTAAAGGTCCTATATTGCCCAATCCAAGCACTGCAGTCCCGTTTGTTATAACAGCTACTAGATTAGACCTTGAAGTGTATTTAGAAGCAGCAGAATCACCTTCATGAACTATTGCCATACAAGCAGCAGCTACTCCAGGTGAGTAAGCCAAAGAAAGGTCATCTTGATTATTTAATGGTTTTGTTGGAGTAACAGATATTTTTCCTGGAGTAGGGAATTCATGGTAGTCTAATGCGCGTTGATTTAAAGTATCATCCATGGTTTTATATTAATTGGAAATGTTATAGCAAAGAATATTCTTCCACTATGTTAGTGGATCATTTGAGTTTTTGTGATTTTCACTTTATTTTTATATACTCAAAGTAATATTCACAGTTGAGGTACACTACCACAAAATTTAAAATTAATTCATATTTATGTACTAAATATTCAACATTCTTTGTTTTTTTTGTAATAAAGTCAATTAACAAAAATTGTTGTGATTGATATCAAATAAGAATCTGAATTCTAATAAAGTCTTTATTGTTTTTCTATTGCTAGCTACTTATTACATATAATATTAATTGTTTATTGAAATATTGAGTGAAGTTTACACTGTATTTATTTTAGTATTTTTCAACTGTTAAATGGTAACTTATTGCAATTTAAACTTTTATCATTATAAAAAAATGTTGTGTATAGGTATTATTTTATATATCTACAATAGTGTTGTATTATGGCAAGATACTTTTAATTTTGGAGAGTTGTAATACAATATGTATTAAGGGCCAATATGGCTTATATTTTAAGTTTTTTGCACGTGCCTTCTGCCCATTGCTATCCGCTGAACGGGAAGTCCGTGTCGCGGAAGGTTTTATCCCCTGCATCGTGTCGGCGAAATGCTCGAAAAGGTGAAGCGAATTATGTCTTCGAATAAAGAATCACTATCAACATCTTATTTATCTGGCGGAAATGCGCCGTATATAGAGGAGCTCTATGAGGCTTATCTTGACAACCCAGGATCTGTAGATGATAACTGGCGTCAGTATTTTGATAAATTACAACACTCCCCAGCAGTAGATGGTAGTGACAACACTAGAGATCAGGCTCATGCTCCAATAGTTGAGTCTTTTGCTCAAAGAGCAAAGACAAACTCTTTTGTTAAATCACAATCTGCACCTGATTTGTCTATTGCATCAAAACAGGTTTTTGTACAATCAATAATAGCTGCTTATAGAATCTTAGGTCCAAATTGGGCTGATCTAGATCCGTTAAAGAGAAGAGAACGTCTGGAAATACCAGAGCTAAATCCTTCTTTTTATGGATTATCAGAGGCTGATCTAGATCAGACTTATTCTGCAAGTAATACTTATTTTACAACATCAAGCACGATGACATTACGCGAAATTATTAAAGCTTTGCGTGATACTTATTGTGGAACTATTGGTGTAGAATTTATGCATATTTCTGATCCGGCTTCTAAAAGATGGATTCAGGAGCGCATGGAATCAAGCCATGGTAAAGATCTTTTAAGCTCTGATAATAAAAGACATATCTTAAAACAATTAACTGAAGCAGAAGGTCTTGAGAGATTTTTACATACTAAATATGTAGGACAGAAAAGATTTTCATTAGAAGGAGGCGAAAGTTTTATAGCTTCCATGGATTCTGTTGTTATGCATTCATCATTATTGGGCATTCAAGAGATTATAGTGGGAATGGCTCATCGAGGCAGATTGAATGTTCTTATAAATATTCTTGGTAAGACTCCAAGTGATTTATTTGCAGAGTTTGAAGGTAAACATTCTCAAGCTTTAAGCGATGGCGATGTTAAATATCATAATGGTTTTTCTAGTGATCTATCAACAGACAATGGACCTGTACATCTTTCGTTAGCTTTTAATCCTTCTCACTTAGAAATAGTAAATCCTGTTGTAGAAGGTAGTACTAGGGCTAGACAGGAAAGACGCCACGATAGCAAAGGTAAACAAGTATTGCCAGTTCTTGTTCATGGTGATTCTGCTTTTGCTGGTCAAGGTGTTGTGATGGAGACCTTAAATCTAGCTCAAACTAGAGGTTATGGTACTGGTGGCACATTGCATATTGTTATAAACAATCAAATCGGATTTACCACTTCAGATCCCAGAGATGCACGTTCTACTATTTACTGTACAGATGTAGTAAAAATGATAGAAGCTCCAGTTTTTCATGTAAATGGAGATGATCCTGAAGCAGTAGTTTTTGTCACAAAATTAGCTTTAGACTATAGAATGAAATTTGGTCGTGACGTTGTTGTAGACATAGTATGCTTTCGTAAGCTTGGTCATAATGAACAAGATACCCCTGCGCTGACTCAACCTCTTATGTATAAAAGTATAACTAATCATCCAGGTACTAGAAAGTTATATGCAGATAAACTTGTAGCACAGAATATATTGACTGAAGAAGAGCCTGACGAATTAGTAAGAGAGTATAGAAAATTATTAGAAGATGGTCACAAAACCACAGAGCCTGTTCTTACAGATTATAAAAGTAAATATTCAATAGATTGGGCTCCTTTCCTAAATTCTAAATGGACTGATTATGCTGATACAGCGGTTCCTATTTCTGAGTTAAAACGCATAGGGGATATTATAACTAAAGTCCCAGATGGATTTAATCCACATCCTTTAGTTACTAAAGTCTTAAATGATAGAAGAAATATGGCCAATGGTGATTTAAATTCAGATTTTGGTATGGGAGAGCATTTAGCTTATGCTACTTTGTTAGCTTCTGGTTACTCTATACGTATAACCGGACAAGATTCTGGTCGTGGTACATTTACTCATAGACACGCTGTATTACATGATCAAAAGAGAGAGCGTTGGGATGATGGTACATACATTCCATTACAGAATGTATCGGATACGCAGGCAAAATTTACGGTAATAGATTCTGTATTATCCGAAGAAGCTGTTTTAGGATTTGAATATGGGTTTTCTTCTTCAGAGCCAAATACCTTGACAATATGGGAAGCTCAGTTCGGTGATTTCGCTAATGGAGCACAAGTAGTAATAGATCAGTTTATAAGTTCTGGTGAAGCCAAATGGGGTCGTCAATCAGGATTAGCAATGATGTTGCCTCATGGATATGAAGGACAAGGTCCTGAACATTCTTCTGGTAGAATTGAAAGATTTCTGCAGTTATGTGCTGATAATAACATACAGGTTATACAACCAACTACTGGTTCCCAAATATTCCATGTATTGCGTCGTCAGATGATAAGACAGTTTCGCAAGCCATTAATCATATTTACACCAAAGTCTTTGTTGCGTAATAAAGATGCAGCTTCTCCATTATCTGATTTTGCTGATGGTGTGTTTAAAATGGTTATTGGAGAAACAAATGAATCGATAAATGCAAAATCGGTTAAACGAATCTTAGCCTGTTCAGGTAAAGTTTATTACGACTTATTACATGCGCGCCGTGATCGTTCAATTAATAATGTTGCAATTATCCGTATTGAACAGTTGTATCCTTTTGCTCATAAATCATTTGAGTCTGAGTTGCAAAAATATCCAAATGCAACAGAAGTCATATGGGTTCAGGACGAGCCACAAAATCAAGGTCCTTGGTCATATATTCAACATCATTTATATGAGAATATGTCATCTGGCCAAAAATTGGGCTATGCCGGACGTAATGCTTCTGCTTCTCCTGCTGTTGGTTATATGGCAAAACACCAAGAGCAACAAAAAGCTTTAATAGAACAAGCTTTTGCTCAAAAATTTAAGATTATGTTGGTTAAGTAGACAGATTATTTTATAGATATTTATTAAATTACGGAATTTATCATTATGGCTATTCAAGAAGTAGTTGTGCCGCAGTTGTCTGAGTCTGTCTCAGAAGCGACGATGTTGTCCTGGAAAAAGTCAGTTGGTGCTTTTGTAGAATCTGGTGATATTTTAATTGAAATTGAAACAGATAAAGTTATTCTAGAAGTCCCAGCTCCTTCATCAGGTGTTTTAGTAGAGATAGTTATGGGTGATAATAGCACAGTTGTTTCTGGCGAATTGATCGCAAAGATAGACACCGATGCAAAACCATCTGCTAACGATTTAAAACTAAATAACCAGGCTAAAAATATTGACAGTGTTGAAAAGAATCAAAATAAAGATTTAAAAGGTGTTGCATCTCCAGCTGCTTCAAAGATTTTATCAGAGAAAGGTTTAGAGCCTTCTTTAGTAAAGGGAACTGGACGTGATGGTCGTATAACAAAATCTGATGCTTTATCATCTGATCAGAAGGTACAAGTAAAGTCAGAGGAATTTACACCATCATCACTATCATTAGATGGACGTCCTGAGCAACGTGTACCTATGAGCAGATTACGTGCTCGTATTGCTGAACGCTTAATACAGTCTCAACAAGAAAATGCTATTCTGACTACATTTAATGAAGTCAATATGCAAGCTGTTATAGATATTAGAAAGCAATATAAAGATAAGTTTGAGAAAGAACACGGTGTTAAGCTTGGATTTATGTCTTTCTTCGTTAAAGCTGCTGTTTCCGCATTAAAGAAGTATCCTTTAATAAATGCTTCTATCGATGGTAAAGATATAATATATCATGGTTATTTTGATATAGGTATAGCCGTAGGCAGTCCTAGAGGACTTGTAGTTCCTATACTTCGTAATGCAGATCAATTATCTATTGCTGATATAGAAAAATCTATTGTTGATTTCGGCAAAAGAGCAGCTGATGGTAAACTTGGCATAGAAGAAATGATGGGTGGTACTTTCTCTATATCAAATGGTGGAGTGTTTGGATCTATGCTATCTACTCCTATAATAAACCCTCCACAATCTGCTATCTTAGGTGTACATGCTACTAAAGAACGTGCAGTAGTAGAAAATGGTCAAATTGTTATTCGTCCAATAAATTATTTGGCTTTGTCTTATGACCATAGAATAATAGATGGAAGGGAAGCTGTTTTAGGATTAGTAGCTATTAAAGATGCTTTAGAAGATCCTCAACGTCTTTTATTAGATTTATAATAGTTATTAATAAATAACTCGATCAGTCATTATACTTTACAATGACTGATCTTCGTGTTTTTATTTAATTTAATAAGCTTTTATTTCGAATCAAGTTTTGATATCGAAAATTAATATTTAATATTATTTTTTATATGTGAATTATGTCTAAACAATTTGATATGGTAGTCATAGGTGCCGGTCCTGCTGGTTATATTGCAGCTATTAGGGCTTCTCAATTAGGTATGTCAGTGGCATGTATAGATGCTTGGAGTAATAATTTAGGTGAAGCAGCTCCCGGTGGGACTTGTACAAATGTTGGGTGTATTCCTTCAAAAGCTTTGTTGCAATCATCAGAACATTTTGAACAAGCTAGTAAACATTTTAAAGATCATGGCATTGATGTTGGCAATTTGTCTTTAAATCTTAGCAAATTAATATCTCGAAAAGAAACTGTAGTTAAGCAAAATAATGAAGGTATTCTTTATTTATTTAAGAAAAATAATATTACTTTCTTTCATGGATTCGGATCTTTTTCTGGCCAAACAGAGGGTGGTTGGTGTATAAAAATTAATGACTCTGCTAATGCAAATATTATTGCTAAACATGTAGTAATAGCTACTGGTTCTTCAGCCAGAGAATTTCCAGGTTTGCCTTTTGATGAAAAATTAGTTTTATCAAACGACGGTGCTTTAAGGATAAACCATGTTCCTAAGAAATTAGGAGTCATAGGTGGTGGGGTTATAGGATTAGAAATGGGTAGTGTCTGGCGCAGATTGGGTTCCAGTGTTACCGTACTAGAAGCTATGCCTAATTTTTTAATGTCTGCTGATTCTCAAATAGCTAAAGAAGCTATGAAGATTTTTACGAAGCAAGGATTAGATATCCAAGTTGGTGTTAATATAGATAGCATTAAGGTTATTGATGATTATATAACTATCAGTTATAAAGATAACAAAGATGAACATAAAGAATTAACTGTAGATAAACTTATAGTTTCTATTGGTCGCGTACCTTATACTGATAAGCTTAATTCTTCTTTAGTTGGATTAAAAGTTGATGATAAAGGTTTTATCAGTGTAGATGCTGATTGTAGGACCAATCTTCCTAATGTCTGGGCTATAGGTGATGTAGTAAGAGGTCCTATGCTTGCACATAAAGCTGAAGAAGAAGGTGTTGCCGTTGCTGAAAGAATAGCTGGCCAACATGGACATGTAAATTTTGATACTATACCTTCTGTCATATATACGTCGCCTGAGATTGCATGGGTTGGTAAAAATGAACAGCAGCTTAAGCAAGATGGTCGTGATTTCAGAGTAGGTACATTTCCATTTCTAGCTAATGGAAGAGCAAGAGCTTTGGGAGATACTACAGGTTTTGTTAAGGTTATTGCTGATACTAGCACTGATGAAGTTTTAGGAGTTCATATAATAGGTCCTATGGCTTCTGAGCTTATATCTGAGGCAGTAACAATAATGGAATTCAGAGGTTCTTCTGAGGATATAGCAAGAATTTGTCATGCTCATCCAACGCTTTCAGAGTCTTTAAAAGAAGCAGCCTTAGCAGTTGATAAGCGTTCTTTAAATTTTTGATATAAAGTCGATGATGCATTAGTGATTATTTTTTATTTTCCTAATGCATTATTGATAATATTCTTAAATAAAGTAGCTATCATATTTAATTCATTCATTTATTTATCATAATATATTATAAAATTGCTTCATGAATAATCGTGTTGTAACTGGTATCACTACATCAGGCACCCCTCATCTAGGTAATTATGCTGGAGCTATTCGTCCAGCGATACAAGCTAGTCTTGAGCCTGATGCTCATTCATTTTTTTTTCTTGCTGACTATCATGCATTAATTAAGAATCAAAATCCGTCAAGATTATTGAGCTCTAGGTTAGAAATAGCAGCAACTTGGTTGTCTGCTGGGTTGGATACAGATCGTGCTATATTTTACAGACAATCTGATATACCAGAAGTCATAGAGCTTTCTTGGATATTAACTTGTGTTACATCTAAGGGACTTATGAATAGAGCTCATGCTTATAAAGCCATTACAAGTCAAAATATTACAAAAGAAATAGATATTGATGATGGTGTCACGATGGGGTTATTTTCTTATCCTATATTAATGGCTGCAGACATATTAATTTTTAAAGCAAATAAAGTTCCTGTTGGTTATGATCAAATTCAACATTTAGAAATGGCTAGAGATATAGCTCAAAGATTTAATTATATATACAAGAATAATTTTTTTGTGCTACCAGAAGCTGTCATTTCTAGAAATGTTGCTACTTTACCTGGGCTTGATGGTCGTAAAATGTCTAAAAGTTATAATAATACTATCCCTATTTTTGATGATGAATCAAAGACTTTGCGTTCATCTATAATGAAAATAGTTACTGATTCTAGTCAGTTGAATGAACCGAAGAATGCGGATGAAAGTCATGTATATTTATTATATCGTGCATTTTCAAATGAAGCTGAATCTGACGACTTTAAACTGAAATTAAATAATGGATTAGCTTGGGGAGAAGCAAAGAAAATTTTATATGATAAAATAGAACATGAATTAGCGCCTATGCGAGAAAAGTATAAAAAACTTATTAAGCAGCCAGAACATATAGAAAAGGTTTTGGTTGATGGATCTTTTAAGGCTCGTAAAATAATAAAACCTATTATAGAGGAAATAAGAGAAATAATAGGAATTAGGAATCTAAAAAAATCTTCTTTGAATAATAAAAAAAAATCACTTGAATTTAAGGATAGAAAAACTCGTTTTTTAATTTTTAAAGACTTAGAAGATAAATTTAAATTTCGTATCATTTCGAGTGATGGCAATGATATTATCAAATCTGAATTATTATTTAACGATCCTAAAGAAATCACATCGTTATTAAAAAAAATTAAAATAAATCTTATAGAAAATACTAATAATGTTGATTTTGACTATATTTCATTCTTTAAATTGTATTCCATAGATATTTATGATAAAGATAAAAAGTCCGAGTCTACTATTTTTTTGTCGAAAATTATTAACTTATTAGATTCTATAAAAATATGACTAAATTTAATTCATTTTTTGATAAGCAGCGATTTAATATGTCTATACATTATTTAGATTTCGTCATATAGTGGGGTTCTATAAGCTCATTGAAGTCTTGTAGAGCATCTATTTTATATTTTACTAAAAATGTTTTTCTATTCTTTGTAAAATCAAAAATTGATTTTCGATATTAGACTGTATAAGTCATCTTACACAATTATTGGATTTTTTAAGTAGTGAAATTTTCGACAAAGATAATATATAAGGTCGATCAGTGGATCCTGATAAATAATTTCTATATCAAATTTCCTAATTATTTTTTATATAGCATTTTGCAACTATTTATTTTTTCAACAATTCAAATAATTTTTTTATATTATAATTTTTAACATCTTCATTAAATTTTATACATATACAACTCACAAATACATATTTTTATTATTTCTAATACTAGAAGTAGAAATTTAAATTTTAAAGAAAATTTATAAAGCAAACTTTTTTAATCATAATCGTTTTATATAAAAGCATATGTCATTAGCTGATAGCAAGTCATTTTACAAACAAATTAAAGTTCCTGAGTTTTATAAAAAAGACAGACTAGATAAAGTTTTATCATCCTTGATGCCAGAGCATTCAAGAGAAAGATTAAAAAATTGGATAAAAGATAGTTGTGTTTACGTTAACGGAGCTACAGCAAAAGTTCGTCAGATAGTTAACCCTAATGATATTATTTGTGTGAATGAGCAGCCTTCTCCTGAATCAATGTCATTTATACCAGAAGATATAAAAATTAATATTGTAGATGAGAATCAAGATTGGATCATAGTAAATAAATCACATGGACTAGTAACTCATCCTGGATCTGGTAATTGGAGTGGTACGCTTTTAAATGCTATTTTGTACAAATATCCAGAATTATCAATCGTTCCCAGGGCTGGTATCGTACATAGGCTAGATAAAAATACTTCTGGGCTTATGGTTGTTGCTCGAAATGAAATTTCACAAACTCATTTCATACGAAATATGCAATCACGTAAAATACTGAGAATATACGTGGCAATTGTACATGGACATTTACCAAAATTTAAAACAATAAATATGGATATTGGTAGGGATCCAATAAACAGAACTAAGATGGGTGTAAATAATCCAATAGCTGCTAAAAATGCAGTTACACACTGCACTCCTGTGAAAATAGGAATGCTCAATGGATCCTATAAGGTTACTCAAGTAATTTGTAAATTAGAGACTGGAAGAACTCATCAAATAAGAGTTCACTTATCTAGTATAGGACATCCATTAGTAGGTGATTTTTTGTATGGAGGAAAAAATATCTTAGGAGTAGATCGTCAAATGCTACATGCTTGTTTTTTATCTTTTCCTGATATGAATGATAACGTTCATAGTTTCTTTATAAAACCTCCAGAAGATATTTTAAATACTTTACAGAATATAAACACTACTAATTAATGGTGGAGCCGGGGGGATTTGAACCCCCGTCCGTCAATTTTCCAATGACATTTCTACATGTGTATTCAATTTATTTAATTTAACCCTAAAATTAGCCAATTGACAGGCCTTTAGTAAGGCGATTCACTTTTATATTCAATTTGTGTATCGTGAAAATATCACAAACATATTTCTTGTATATGACGCTGCTATGATACAAGTATCATCTGACCCAAGAAAAAAAGCAGTGCAGCGGTTATAGCACTAGGCTGCTAACTTAAAACGCGAATTGTTGGCGTTTATATTTTTTCCAGTGGATTAGCGAGCTAACTGGTGCTCGACATGCAATGACCTATCTTCTAATCAACGTCGAATCCTAATCGGCCCCAATCCTTCTATTATATTACCTATTATTGCACTATATCAATAGAAATTAATTAATTTAATTTTTCTAAATTTTTTTAAAAGACATAAAGTAATTTACACTGACATTGTTTGATAAGAAAAATTCGCCGTTAATTGGATTATATGATAATCCAATTAATTCCATAAGTTCGAGATTAAACTTTCTTGAATATTTTATGAGTTCACAAGGTTTTATAAATAACTTATAACTATGTGTACCAATAGGCAGCAATTTTAGTATATACTCAGCCCCAACAATACTAAATAAAAATGATTTCAGATTTCTGTTTATTGTTGAGAAAAAAACAGTACCACCATCCTTAACCAAATTAGAACAAGATTTTATTATAGAGACTGGATCTGGAACATGTTCTAGCATTTCCATACATACCACTATATCATATTTTTTTTGTTCTGATATTGAGAGATCCTCTGCAGATATATTTCTATAGGTGATGTCAAGCAAGTTTCTCGAACTGTGGAAATTAGCTATTTCAATTAAATCATCAGCTAAATCTATTCCAGTAACATTAGCTCCTAGTGCTGCCAAACTTTCTGAAAGAATACCTCCACCACAGCCAAGATCTAATATGCTTTTATTTTTTATATTAAGGCATGAACTCAATATCCAATCCAATCGCAAGGTATTTATTTTATGAAGAGATTTCATGCTTCCACTTTTATCCCACCATTCTTCAGAAATTTTATTAAACTTTTCAATTTCAGAATGATAGAAGTTAGCTTCTTTCAAAGTCTTAAGTTCCTATTTATTTAAAATTTTAAGCAGTATTTAATAATGTTACTAATTACTGCTTAAATAAAGTTTAGTTTTTTCTGTTTTTTTCTGAGATTATCTCAATGTCTACTCTGCGATTTTTGGATCTTCCTTCCGGAGTATCGTTAGAAGCAATTGGGATTTTTGATCCAAAAGAATTAATTTCTAATAATTTAGAATCTATACCATTGTTTGCTAAATATTTTTCTGCCTCTATAGCTCTACGTTCAGACAGTCTTTTATTATATGACTCATTACCAGTAGAATCTGAATGTCCAATTGTGGTTATTTTATTTACATTATTTTTATTACTCTTATAATAATCGATAGTTTCATTTAGCAAAATACGGCTTTCTGTTTTAATATTCGAGCTATCAAAATCAAAAAATATACTTTTTTTAATTACAATTTTGTTAGATTTAATCTTGTTAGTAGACAGCTCAGAAAAATTTTCTTGTGAATTTATTATATTGTTTTTCCAGCACAGTTCATTTGTTCCATTTTTTATTACATTCCCATATTGTCCATGCCAACAGTTTTCTGTTTCTAGTGCATAAGAATTACCTGAGTAAGCAATGGTAGCTAAGGCAATAAACATAGCAAACTTAGATGATTTATTCATGTTTTTCCTCTTTTTTTACTATTATTAATAATAAAATCAATTTTTATTCAATGGCTAACGAATAAATACAAAATCATTAATCGAGTATAACAATTTAAACGAATTGTTTGTAGTTTTTAACATCAATTAAAAAAAATGCACAAATAATATTGTTTATGTTGTGCTAGAAAGATACAAAATTGCAAGATAATTTTTCATTCTTTATAAAGAAAATAGATTCGCTATCAGCTAGTCATAGATGATGAGCAAAATTGATAATTTCCCTAATCATTTTACATTTGAGTCGTTAGAATGTAAACTTTTAATTTGTGAAGAATTGTAAACAATTTTGTATATTTATTAATAAGTTTTCCTCCTAGGTGTGGTTTTAACTATGAATTCCTTTGCTGTGGAAATGCTTCCAGTTTCTCTGGAAGAGGAGATGCGTCGTAGTTACCTCGATTATGCAATGAGCGTAATAGTTGGACGTGCATTACCAGATGTCCGTGATGGTCTAAAGCCTGTTCATAGACGTGTTCTTTTTGCTATGCATGAGCTTAGCAATGATTGGAATCGTCCTTACAAAAAATCTGCTCGTATTGTCGGCGATGTTATAGGTAAGTACCATCCACATGGTGATCAATCAGTATATGATGCCATTGTTAGAATGGCTCAAGATTTTTCTATGCGTTATATTCTTGTAGACGGTCAAGGAAACTTTGGATCTGTTGACGGTGATAGTGCAGCTGCTATGAGATATACGGAGATTCGTCTATCTAAGATTTCTCATGAGTTATTATCAGATATCGATAGCGAAACAGTGAATTTTGGTCCAAATTATGATAATAGCGAAAAAGAACCATTAATATTACCATCTAGAATTCCTAATCTTTTAGTAAACGGCAGTTCTGGTATTGCTGTAGGAATGGCTACTAATATCCCTCCGCATAACTTAAGAGAAGTTATTAACGGATGTTTATTTTGTTTAAGTAATCCTGATTGCTCTATAGATGAAATTATTGATTTAATACCAGCTCCAGATTTTCCGACAGGAGGAATAATTCACGGTCTATCTGGCGTAAGGGATGGTTATAAAACAGGTAGAGGTCGTGTTGTAATAAGGGCAAAAGTTCATTTTGAAGAAAGTAAAGAAAACAAATCAAGGATAGTAGTTGATGAAATACCTTATCAAGTCAACAAAAAAAGTTTACAGGAAAAAATAGCAGAATTAGTTAATTCAAAAAAAATAGAAGGTATAGTCGATATAAGAGATGAGTCTGATAAAGATGGCATGCGTCTAGTTATTGACTTACGTAGAGGAGAATCTCCAGAAGTTATATTGAACAATCTATATAAGAATACTCAATTACAAGATTCAATAGGAATGAATTTAGTAGCTTTGGTTGATGGTCAGCCCAAATTACTCAATCTAAAGCAAATTATTAGTTACTTTTTACAACATCGTAGAGAGGTTGTTACTAGAAGAACGTTCTTTAGGCTCAATAAAGCAAAAATTAGGGGACATATTTTAGAAGGTCTTGCTGTAGCATTGGAAAACATAGACGAGTTTATCTCGATAATAAAATCAGCCACTACTCCTAGTATAGCTCGTCAAAATCTTATGATACGTCCTTGGTCTTCATCTCTCGTAAACGAGATATTGCTTAAAGTAGATGTTTCGTCAAGACATATTTATAGACCGGATGGCGTGAGCTATATTTCTGGATTTAATAATAGTGAATTATATTCACTAAGTGAATTGCAAGCTCAAGAAATTCTTAATATGAGGCTTCAACGCTTAACTGGTCTTGAACAGGGCAAGATTCTAGATGAATATAAAGAAGTTATGGACACAATAGCTAATTTATTGGATATATTAGCAAAACCAGATCGTGTTACTCAAATTATAAACAATGAGTTGGAGCTAGTTAGAGATGAGTTCTCTTCAATAAAAGAAGACCATAGAAATTCTCAAATAGAAGTTGATGCTATCGAATTAAATACTGAGGATTTAATAACACCAGCAGATATGGTAGTTACTTTAACACATAATGGTTATCTAAAAAGTCAACCTTTGTCAGAGTATAGGTCGCAAAAAAGGGGTGGTCATGGAAAACAGGCTACTATTATTAAAGAAAATGACTGGATTGATTACTTATTTATAGCTAATACTCATGATTATCTCTTATTTTTTTCAGATCTTGGAAGAGTATACTGGATGAAAGTTTGGGAAACTCCGCAAGGAACAAGGGGGTCAAGGGGTAAGCCAGTTGTTAATATGTTCCCATTAAATGACAATGAGAAAATTACTGTAGTGCTACCGGTTAGAGAATTCACCGAAGATTTATATATTTTTATGGCAACTGCTAGGGGTATTGTTAAAAAGACTAAACTATCTGATTTTTCAAATCCTAGAAAAAATGGGATCATAGCAGTTGTCCTTGGTGATGGGGATTATTTAATTGGTGCTGAGCTTACTGATGGTAAGCATGATGTCATGTTATTTTCTGATTCAGGTAAAGCTGTTCGTTTTTATGAAAATGATGTCCGTTCCACTGGGCGTAATTCACGCGGAGTGCGTGGAATGAATATGGATTCCAACTATAGAGTCATATCTTTGTTAGTGGCAAATGATGAAAGCAAGAGCGTTCTTGTGGCTACAGAAAATGGATTTGGCAAAAGAACATCTATTAAGAAATATACTCGTCATAACAGAGGAGCAAAGGGAATGATCTCAATACAAACAAGTTCCCGTAACGGCAAAATGGTTGGTGCCATATTAGTAAAACCCGATGATGAAATTATGCTAATAACCAATTGTGGTGTATTAGTAAGGACAAGAGTATCGGAAATTAGACAGATGGGGCGTGTGACTCAAGGTGTGAAGTTAATGAATGTTGATGGTAGTCTTTTATCAGGTGTTCGTCGGGTTGTTGAATCTGATGTTATAGATGAATCATTGGATATCTAATTATAAGTAACGTTCATATTTGTTATAGCAAATAATCAAATTAAGGGGTAATGGATTTGGCACGTTTCTGGAATTTTTCTGCCGGGCCTTCAATGCTACCAGATCCTGTGCTAAATCAAATATCTATTGATATATTAGACTGGAATTCTACTGGAATATCTGTAGCTGATATTAATCATCGAAGTAAGCATTTTGAAATTATATATAATGAAGCAGAAAGTTATTTGCGTTCATTGTTAGAATTGTCTTCTGATTATTGCATATTATTTATGCAAGGTGGAGGCCAGGGTGCTAATGCAATAGTTCCAATGAATATGATTGGAAGAAATAGAGCTAATAAGGCTGATTTTATTATTTCAGGATACTGGTCATCAAAATCATATCTTGAGGCTTGTAGATACGGTGATGTGTCGGTAATTGCGGATAATAGTTATATAACAAAAATCGATGATCATGATTATGATCCTTATACATGGTTTCCAGCAAATGAGTCTATAAAGACCAGATACGGTTCTTCCTATTTGCAATTTTGTAGTAATGAAACAATAAACGGAGTAGAGTTTGTAGATTGGAGCGGTATTGCAAATAATATAAATAGTGATGCTGTACTGGTTGTTGATGCATCTTCAAACCTTTTAACAAGAAAATTGGATATAAATTGTACAGGTGTGGTTTTTGCATGTGCTCAGAAAAATGCAGGTATATCAGGTGTTACTATCTTTATCGTGAGGAAGGATTTAATTGGTAAAGCATTACATATATGTCCTTCAATATTTGATTATATGAATATATTTAATGAACACTCTCGGTACAATACTCCTCCAGTATTCGCTATTTATGTTACTGGGTTAGTACTTAAATGGTTGAAAATGAATGGTGGAATAAAAAGAATGGAGTATAGCAACTTAGAAAAGTCACAATTATTATATAATTTTATAGATTCAACATCTTTCTATATTAATAAAATACATTCAAGTGTACGCTCTAGAGTTAATATACCATTCTTTTTAAGTAATAATCTTCTTACCGATATATTCATAGAAAAAGCAGAAAATCTTGGATTAATGAATATAAGAGGACACAGGAGCTTAGGTGGTTTACGAGCATCTATTTATAATGCTATGCCTATTGATGGTGTAATGGCTTTAATTAATTATATGAGAGATTTTGAGTGTTATTATGGATAATATATTGTTGTATAAATTGGCTCCATTAAGAGATAAGATAGATGAGCTGGATGAGCATATATTAGATTTGCTAAATAAAAGATCTGAAGTGGTAGTGGAAATAGGAAAAATCAAACACCAATTACATATAAACAGCCCTGTTTTACGACCAGAGAGGGAATCTCAGGTAATAGATAAACTAAAAAAAATTAATAAAGGTCCTTTCCAGAATAAGTCTATAGAGTCAGTATGGATTGAGATTATGTCAGCATGCCGTAATCTGGAAAAACCAATGACTATATCATACCTGGGACCTAAAGGTTCATTCTCTGAACAAGCTGTTTTCGAGCATTTTGGTCATACTATTGATTGTTTTCCTTGCTCATCATTCGATGATGTTGTGCATGCTGTTGAAACAGGAAATGCTGACGCATGCATTATTCCTATAGAAAATTCTATCGAGGGAGCTGTAAATCGAAGTTTAGATCTATTACTTAGCACAAATTTAAAAATTATGGGAGAGCGTTCTCTTATTATCAATCATTGCTTATTAACTAAAAATGGCAACATGAATGGTATTGAAAAAATTATGGCTCACCCCCAAGCATTGGCACAATGCCAGATGTGGTTAAATAAAAACTACCCTGGATTAGTTAGAATAGCAGCATCTAGCAACTCTGAAGCTGCCAGTATAGCATCCAGAGATTATAAAATTGCTGCTATAGCAGGAGAAGCTGCATCTAAAGCATGGGAGCTATCTATTGTTTCATACAAGATACAAGATGATGCCAACAATCGAACTCGTTTCGTATCTTTGGGTAATATTGAACCATTGCCAAGTTATAGAGATAAGACTAGTCTTATCCTTTCTGTCCCTAATAGAGCATGTGCAGTTTATGAGATGATAGAACCATTTGCTTCTAATTCTGTTTCCATGACTCGCTTCGAATCAAGACCTGCACGCACAGGCCAATGGGAATACTATTTTTATATAGATATATTAGGACATAAAGATGAGCCTAATGTGTCAAAAGCCTTAGAAAAATTAAAATCAAGCGTAGCATTTTTTAAATTATTAGGATCTTATCCTGCACAGTGAGTTCCAAAATGGATAGCAAGAAATCATTATATTTACCTGATTACATTAAAGCAATATCTCCGTATCAAGCCGGTAAACCTATAGAAGAGTTAGCTCGTGAATTTGATATAGATATCAAAAACATTGTGAAATTAGCTTCAAATGAAAATCCTTTAGGAGTATCAAGAAGAGTTACCAATGTTATTGAAAAATATTCAAGTGGAATTTTTCGTTATCCAGACTCAAATGGTTTTAATTTGAAAGATATTTTAGCAAAAAAATATAATGTTCCATTTGAAAGTATTACTTTAGGCAACGGATCTAATGATATATTAGAGATGATATCTATGACTTTTTTAGATCGCAATTCCTCTGCCATTTATTCAGAATATTCTTTTGCTGTATATAAATTAGCTACTCAAGCTAGGGGTGCTAGACATATTATTGTCCCATCAGTGAATTACGGTAATAATCTAGATGCTATGTTTAATTCTATAGAACCTGATACTAGATTGATTTTTATTGCTAATCCTAACAATCCAACAGGGACTTTTGTTGATAAAGAAAAAATTATAAATTTTTTGGATAATGTTTGGGAAAAATACGGTAAAAGTGTTTTAGTGATTTTAGATGAAGCATATAGCGAATATCTTGATGATGATCTTTATTTTGATAGTTTTAGTTTAATAAAACATTACCCTAATTTAATAGTATGTCGTACTTTTTCTAAAGCATATGGTCTTGCTGGTCTACGTGTTGGTTTTTCTGTTGCAGATAAAGATATTACTGATTTTTTAAATAGAATTAGACAACCATTTAATGTTAATTCATTAGCTCAGATCGCTGCTATTGCCTCTTTGGAGGATGATGAATTTCTTAAAAAAAGTCGCTTATTAAATAAAGTGGAAAAGAAAAAAATATACAAAGCCTTTGAAATACTAGGTCTGGAGTATATTAAAAGTTATGGAAATTTTGTTTTGGTTCGTGTAGGTGATGCTAGATCTATTAACTATAGTTTATTGAGGCTTGGTGTGATTGTTCGTCCAGTAGATTCATATGATCTGCCAGAATGGCTGCGCGTAACGATTGGATTACCTGAAGATAATGATTTTTTTATAAAAGCTTTGAGCGAGATTCTTAAATAGTGATGAGTAATTCTAATAACGACAAAGAAACATTATGCTACGCAAAGTCTTTTTCCACTATAACTGTAGTCGGCGTCGGTCTTATAGGTGGTTCTTTTGCATTAGCAGCTAGAAAATCCGGTTTCGCAAAACATATCATTGGTGTTGGTCGTAATAAGAGTTCATTGATTAGGGCTTGTGATTTAGGAATAATTGATGATTTTATGACCATTGATGAGGCTACAAAACAATCAGATTTTATATTATTGTCTACACCTGTAGGTTTTTTATCTGATTTATTAAAATCAATAAAGCCTTTTTTAGGGGATAATACTGTAATAACCGACGTCGGTAGTACTAAATTAGAAGTAATAAATATAGCTATATCCATTTTAGGAAAACAGATTAGTCAATTCGTACCTGGTCATCCAATTGCAGGCTTGGAAAAAAGCGGTCCAGAAGCTGCTATAGATAATTTATTTGTTGGCCAAAATGTAATTCTTACTCCCATGTATAATAATACTAAGAAGGACATTGAGTTAATTTCTCGAGCTTGGGAATTATGCGGCTCAAATGTTATTCTTATGAGTGCCAAGGCTCATGATCATTTGCTAGCATCTATTAGCCATATTCCTCATTTTTTATCTTCTATGTATATGGCTCAAGTTGCTAGCTCCGAAGATTCTGATTTAAGGTTAAGAATAGCTGGCAGTGGTTTCAGAGATTTTACACGTATTTCTGCAAGCTCTGTAGAAATGTGGTTAGATATTTTCTTCTCTAATAAAATATTTATTAAAGAAGAATTATCTGCAATTAGTAAGATTATAAATCAGGCCGAGGAAGCTATTGATTGTAATGACAGAGATTCTTTAAGAATTATATTGGAAAGAGCAGCACAAGCCCGTCGCAGTTGGAATAAGGATAACTTTAATGAATAAGACGACTTTGCAACCTTATTTGTATTTAAATAGATATTGTGGTGCCAAAGGTGATGTGATTTTACCTGGCTCAAAAAGTATTTCAAACCGTGTTTTATTGATATCTGCTCTATCATGTGATGATTTAACAGAAATTAAAGGTTTATTATATTCCGATGATACAAATGTAATGATAGATACCTTGATAGATCTAGGTATTCAAATATATCGTAAATCTCAAGACTGTATAGAGATTATTGGTAGGGATGATTTTAATAAAAAGTGTAACAATTTATTTTTAGGGAATGCAGGTACTGCTTTCCGTCCTATAGTTGCTGCTTTATCTTTTATGAATGGAAATTATATTATTTCTGGTGTACCAAGAATGCATGAACGACCTATTGCAGATTTAGTAGATTCTCTTAGAACTTTAGGTTGTAATATAAATTACATTGAAAAAAATGGTTATCCTCCTTTGGAAATAAAGCCGTTTATTCATAATGGATCAAATCATATTTTTGTGAATGGATCCGTTTCTAGCCAGTTCTTAACTGCTTTATTAATAGCCTCTCCCATTTTAGTTAAGAAAATAAATAATTCATTAACTATAGAGATTGTAGGTAAATTGATTTCCAAGCCTTATATAGATATAACACTGAATCTTATGCGTAAATTTGGGGTCAATGTAGAAAATGACTCATCTAATAGGTTTGTTATAGACAGGCTTTCTAGTTATAAAAGTCCTGGCAAGATTCTTATAGAAGGTGATGCATCATCAGCATCATATTTTCTTGCTCTTGGAGCCATTGGAGGAGGACCTGTCCGTGTTAATGGCATAGGGCATGATAGTATACAGGGTGATGTGGCTTTTTCCAAGGTGTTAGCAGAGATGGGTGCTGATATTAAAATTTATGATAGCTATATAGAATCATCAGGCTTTCTTGTCTCTTCTGGTAAAAAACTAAAGTCATTTGATATAGACTTTAATATGATACCAGATGCTGCGATGACTGCGGCTGTGTTAGCTTTGTATGCAGATGGTAAATGTTTCCTTAGGAATATAGGCAGCTGGAGAGTAAAAGAGACTGATCGCATTCATGCAATGCATACAGAACTAAGCAAATTTGGTGTTAAAGTAGAATCAGGAGAAGATTGGATTTCTATAGACCCTATAGACATATCTAAATGGCCGGAAGAAGTGAGCATTGATACATGGGATGATCATCGTATGGCGATGTGTTTTTCTTTAGCAACATTTGGCAATACAAAGGTTAAAATTATGAATCCTTCTTGTGTTAATAAGACATTTCCGAATTACTTTAGTATCTATAATGAAATTATATTTACGCAAAGATAATTTATATTTATTATGAATAATAAACATTTGGGTGAGTTAAGTTGAGTATTAAATTACCACCTATAATTACAATAGATGGACCAACTGCTTCTGGAAAGGGAACTATTGCAAGAATAATAAGCAAAAAATTAGGGTGGTTATTACTTGATAGTGGGTCTATATATAGAGCTCTAGCTTTTGCAGTTATAGAAAGCAATATATCGGTTAACGATTTTGAGAGTATTAATAAATTAGCAAGAAATTTAGAAATATCTCTTAGGGAAGGAGAGATATATATTGATAGCTTGATTGTCAGTGAAAAAATTCGTACTGAAGAAATTAGTAGAATAGCTTCTATATTAGCTACAGATCATAACGTTAGGCAAACTTTGCTAAAAAAACAGAGAAGTTTTTTATCTTACCCAGGTTTAGTAGCAGATGGTCGTGATATGGGAACGGTTGTTTTTCCTTATGCCTCGTTAAAAATTTTTTTAACAGCTGATATATCAATAAGAGCACAAAGAAGATATAACCAGTTGATTAACAAAGGTAATATTGTTAATATCATGAGTATAATGGATAATATCAGCGAGAGAGATGAGCGTGATGCTAGACGCCTACATTCACCGCTTGTGCCCGCTTTAGACGCACATGTTGTAGATAGCTCTGTCTTGGATATTAAACAAACATTAGGTATTATATTAGATTTATATAAATATAAATTCGGCCCTAGTTATAATTAATTACTTAAATTTTTTATTATATTATTAGGTATTTTAAACTACCGTTTTAATCGGTTTTTACTTTGGCCATATGGCCATATGGATTAACAACCCATGTCATCATTTTCCTCAATCACATTTGGCAGAGAAAGTTTCGCTGATTTATTTGCAGAAAGTCTTAAAAAACAAGATATGAAATCAGGCGAAGTTATCAGTGCTGAAGTTGTGCGTATTGATCATAATTTCGTTGTTGTAAATGCGGGCCTTAAATCAGAGGCTCTCATCCCTATAGAAGAGTTTCTGGATGATAAAGGTGAGCTAGAAGTTAGCCAAGGAGATTTTGTTTCTGTTGCCATTGATTCTTTAGAGAATGGTTATGGAGACACCGTCCTATCACGTGATCGTGCAAAACGTTTGTCTGCTTGGTTAAAATTAGAACAAGCTTTAGAAAGTGGAGAGCTTATCACAGGATCTATTACAGGCAAGGTCAAGGGAGGCCTTACTGTAATGACTAATGGAATTCGTGCATTCTTGCCTGGTTCTTTGGTTGATTTGCGCCCTGTTAAAGACACAACTCCATATGAAGGCAAAACTATGGAGTTTAAGGTTATAAAACTTGACAGAAAGAGAAACAATGTAGTTTTATCTCGTCGTCAGGTTTTAGAGGCCAGTATGGGAGAAGAGCGTCAAAAACTCTTAGAGAATTTATACGAAGGGGCTGTAGTTAAGGGAGTTGTTAAGAATATTACTGACTATGGTGCTTTTATAGATTTAGGAGGAATAGACGGTCTATTACATATTACAGATATGGCTTGGCGTCGTGTAAGACATCCTTCTGAGGTTTTGCAAGTTTGCCAAGAAATAGAAGCTAAGGTATTAAAATTTGATCAAGAGAAAAATCGCGTATCACTAGGAGTTAAACAGTTAGGAGAGGATCCTTGGGTAGATTTAGCTCGTCGTTATCCGCAAGGAACTCGTTTATTTGGAAAAATTACTAATCTAACTGATTACGGTGCATTTGTAGAGGTTGAGTCGGGCATAGAAGGATTAGTCCACGTATCGGAAATGGACTGGACTAATAAAAATGTCGATCCACGCAAAGTAGTTACTCTAGGGGAAGAAGTAGAAGTAATGGTTTTAGAGATAGATGAAGATAGACGTCGTATATCTCTTGGAATGAAGCAGTGTCGTCCTAATCCTTGGGAAGAATTTGCTGTAAACTTTAAAAAAGGCGACAAAGTTAAAGGAGCTATTAAATCTATAACAGATTTTGGCGTTTTTGTTGGTCTTCCTGGTGGAATCGACGGTTTAGTACATCTGTCAGATTTATCATGGATGGATAATGGAGAAGAAACGGTAAGAAACCTTAAGAAAGGAGATGAAATAGAAGCAATTGTTCTTGGTATAGACACAGCTAAAGAACGCATTTCCTTAGGAGTTAAACAACTTGAAGGTGATCCATTTCAAAACTTCGTATCATCTCATGATAAGGGAGCAACTGTCCATGGCACAGTGAAATCAGTAGATCCTAAAGGAGCTATTGTTAATCTTTCTTTAGATGTCGATGGTTATCTGCGTTCTTCTGAAATTTCTTCTGGTCGTATTGAAGATGCAACTTCAGTATTAAAAGTTGGTGATAGTATAGAGGCTCTTATTATTAATGTAGATAGAAAGACTCGTTCTATACAATTATCAGTTAAAGCTAGGGATACTATTGATACAGCTGATGTAATTCAAAGAATGTCAGACGCTAGTGCATCTTCAGGAACCACTAACCTCGGAGCATTGTTAAAAGAGAAACTAGATCAACAACGTAATGACGGCTGATTCTTTGAAGAAGATCGATTTGTTAAATGCGTTGTCCAGCAGATTAGATTATATATCTATTCATGACCTGGAACGAGCAATGAAAGCTATTCTTGATATATTTGAGGATTGTTTTGCATCAGAAAAGCGTATAGAGATACGTGGTTTTGGAAGTTTTTTTACAGCCAAGAGATGTTCTAGAATTGCTCGTAATCCAAGATCAGGAGAGGCTATTTTTGTTTCTGACCGATTAGTGCCATGTTTTAGACCGAGTAAGCTTTTAAGGAATAAATTAAGCGTAGGAAAAAAATAGATTTGTAAGAATATTTGTAGCATTGCTGATCTTTTAAAACACACAGTATTCATATACAGTATGGTACTGTGTGTTTTTATTTATTAAATAAATTAGATTATATCTATATAATCAATAGATTTAATCTTTAGTATTTTTAAAGCACGAAAAATAGATATTTATTATATGTTTTTATTAAGATACTAGTAAAATGCTTTTGCTTATTATAAGGCTCGTAATTTAATTAATCTTCTATTGTATTATATAAATTATATTCTAGAAGATAATTGTAGTAGTATTTTGATAAGATGAATTTGACTATTTTATAAATTTCAAAATCTGGTAAAAATATATTTTTATGGATACGATGTATATCACTCATCCTGCTAGTTACTTACATGAAATGGGCGTTTTACATCCTGATAGCCCTAAAAGAATCGATGCAATTTCTGATCAATTAATTATGAGTGGTGTAATGCCATACATAATTAATTGTCATAGCTCTTCAAGTGCTTCAGATAAAGATATTCTAAGAGTTCATACTATAGATTATCTTAATTATTTACGTAGTCATAGTCCTAAGGAAGGTAGTTACTATTATATAGATATGGATACTATTATGAATTATTATACTTTGGACGCTGCTTTTTATTCTGCCGGAGTTGGTTTATTTGCAATAGATTCAGTATTTAATAAACATGTGAACAATGCATTTTGTGCAACAAGACCTCCTGGACATCATGCTTGCAGTAATAGGGCTATGGGATCATGTTTTTTTAACAATATCGCTATAGCGGCAAGATATGCTATAAGCAAGTATAACTTGAAAAGATTAGCTATCATAGATTTTGATGTACATCATGGTAATGGAACAGAAGAGATATTTGCAAATGATCCATCTGTATTAATGTGCAGCTTTTTTCAACATCCATTTTATCCTGACACCAAACTAATTTATAGTGCAAATATGTGTAATATACCTGTTGAAGCTTATGCAGATGGTGCATTTATAAGAGACATAGTAAGTAGTAAATGGGTGCCAGCCATAGAATCTTATAGACCAGAATTGATATTAATATCTGCTGGATTTGATGCCCATAGGGAAGATGATATGGGACAGTTAAATCTTCATGAATCTGATTATAAGTGGATCACTGATATATTAGTAAATATGTCTGAAAAATATTCTTCTAATAGAATAGTTAGTTTCTTGGAGGGAGGATATGATATGTCATCTTTAGGACGTAGTGCTGTTTTGCATATACGTTCTTTAGCTAAAATATAGTTATTTTTTAGGTGTATTGATGAAAGTATTAGTAACTGTTAAATCTGTAATTGATCATAATACTAAAATAGAAATTAATAATGATTGTTCAACAATCAATTCAGAAAATTCTAAATTATCCATGAATCCTTTTGATGAAGTTGCTCTAGAAGAAGCAATAATTCTTAAAGAGAAAGGATTTGTTGATGAAATCGTAGCTTTATCTTGTGGTGATATTAATAGTAAAGATATTTTAAAAACTGCTATGGCTATGGGTGCAGATAGGGGCATTTTAATAGAATCTAAATTTAATTTGCAACCACTATCTGTAGCAAAAGCAATAAAGCATATCGTTGATAAAGAATTTCCTAAAATAGTCATCTTGGGAAAACAAGCTATCGATGATGATTCATGTCAGACTGGGCAAATATTAAGTAGTTTATTAGGTTGGCCTCAAATAAATTTCGTTAGTAATATAAATATCTGTATTGATAATTTGATTGCAATAAGAGAACTAGACAATGGTACTGATATGATTAGTACCAAGTTGCCTGCTGTTATTATAGCTGATCTCAATCTAAATAAGCCAAGATATATCACATTACAGAATCTATTAAGGTCCAAAAATAAAAAAATAGAAATGATAGATATGAATGATATCTGTATAGATTATACACCACGTATTGAATTATTAAAAATTGAAGAATTGCAATATGAAAGAAAAAGAATGTTTAAAAAAGATGCTTTTTCTTTATCAGAAATTATTAAATCAGAACTTGGAGAGTTAGATAGATGATACTTGTTATTCCAGATCATAATAATAATTCTTTTGATATTTCGACATTTAATCTTTTGAATGCTGCCTGTAAGTTCAATTCAGATATACATGTTTTAATTATTGGAGAAAATATTAAAGATTTAGCTTATAAGATAAGTAAATTTAGAAATGTATCTAAAGTCTTTATGGCTGATGCTCCTCATCTTATTGATCTTTTACCAGAAAACCACGCTGATAATATTTTGAAAATAGCAAATAATTATACTCACATAATATTTAATGATTCGTTTTATGGAAAATCTATTGCCCCTAAAATTGCTGCTAAACTAGACGTGGCTCCTGTTTCTGGTGTAATGAACATTATATCTAATGATGTATTTGCTCGTACTATGTATGCCGGTAGCATTATTGCTCATGTTAGATGCTTAGATCCTATTAAAATTTTAACTTTGCGAAGTTGCTCATTCGATAATAAAAACATCAATAATGATATTAATAATTGTGCTGATATAGAAAATATTACTGTTTCTTCAGATTTACAATTATCAAAATTATTAAAAGAAAAAAATAGAGAGATTAGTTCTAGTATTGATCTAACAGAAGCCAAAATTATAGTTTCTGGCGGTCGTGGTTTGGGAAGTAAAGAAAATTTTAATAATATATTGATGCCTCTGGCAAAAAAATTAGGAGCTGCAATTGGTGCTACTCGTGTTGCTGTTGATGAAGGATATGCTCCTAATAGCTGTCAAATTGGTCAGACTGGCAAGATAGTATCGCCTATACTATATTTAGCCATAGGTATATCTGGATCTATGCAACATTTAGCAGGCATCAAAGGCTCGAAGACAATAATTGCAATCAATAATGATATTAACGCTCCTATATTTAATGTTGCCGATTACTGTTTATGTGGTGATTTATTCGATATCGTTCCAAAATTATCGTCCTATTTATAGGCTTGATTTTATATTACATATCCTAGTACAATTAGAGACCCAATTTTTAATATCATCCTCTTTTGTATTAATAAGTAAAATCCTTAATTATAAAGTATAATACGTTAAAAGATGAACCAGGAGTTTGTATGAATTTAATTGCTGCATTAGAGCAAGAAGAAATAGATAGGCTGAGTCATAATAAGAATATTCCGATTTTTTCCCCAGGAGATACTGTTACAGTTAGTGTTAATGTAATAGAAGGATCAAGAAAGAGAATCCAGGCTTATGAAGGTGTTGTGATTGCCAAGCGTAATAAAGGACTGAATTCTTCATTTATTGTGAGGAAAATTTCTTCAGGAGAAGCGGTAGAAAGAACATTTCAGCTTTATTCTCCACAAATAGAAAAAATAGAAGTTAAAAGATTAGGTAGTGTTCGAAGAGCTAAGTTGTATTATTTACGCTCTAGATCAGGTAGATCAGCTAGAATAAAAGAAAAACTGATATCAAAGAAGTAACTAGGTAGTCTAATTATTATGGGTGAGTATATACTTGCCCATAATTTTTTTGTACAAATAATATATTCTCTCATCTATTATACCATTAATTTTAGATTCAATAATTTTACATCCAGGTTCGTGACAATGAGTACAGTTATAAAATTTGCATTTATTGTTAAATTCACGAAATTCTGAAAATGGTTTTATTATCTCATTAAAACTTAGGTGATTTAGACCGAAGTCTTTGAATCCTGGAGAATCTATAATATAGCTATTTTCAATTGCTAGTTTGTATAATTTAGTATAGCTCGTTGTATGTTTACCAGTATTTAAAAATCTAGAGTATTCTCTTGTTGTTGCATGGGCTTCTGGTATTAATAAATTTACTAATGTAGATTTTCCCATCCCACTTGGACCAACTAGTAATGTAACTTTATCCTTTACAATATTAAGGATAGATTTTTCTTCTGAACCTGGATATTTTGCGCTTATCTCTAATAAAGGTATTCCTAAAATTTCTGTAAAATAAAGCTTATCTCTGGCAATTTTTATAGATTCTTTTATGTCTTTTTTATTAAGAATAATAGTAACTTTTGTGTCGCATCTTATAGCCTCAATAATAACTTTAAATATCAACTCAACTGAAAAATCAGGCTCGGCTGCTACTATTATCATAACATTATCTATATTGGCTGCTATTTTTCTTGATTTTGTCATATCTGATCTTAAAAATAGATTATTTCTTTGAATAACTTCAGTAATAGTATAGTATCTGTTAGATTTATAGTCTATGTTAACAAAGTCTCCAACAACAGCTTCATTTTTTTTTCCTTTTGGAAAGCATCTGATAATAGATTCATTATGACTAATTATATAATTTTGTTTATATAGACCTATAACTCTTCCAGTAATATTTTTATTCATTTGAAAATTGCTAATTTTATATTTATGTGAAATAGTATACGATTATTTTTAATAATTAGCATATTAAAAATAATTAAAATTTATTTATTTATATAAGGATTAATTAAATAATGAATTTAGATAATAACAAATTAGTATGGTTAGATATGGAGATGAGTGGACTTGATCCATCAAAAAATAAGATCCTTGAGGTTGCAGTGGTCATTACAGATGAAAATCTAGACAAAATAATAGAGGGTCCTGTGATCGCAATTCATCAAAATAATGAAGTATTGGAGTCAATGGATAAATGGAATAAATCGGTTCATGGAAAAAGTGGATTGGTTGATAGAGTTTTATCTTCAAGTGTTTCAGAAAAAGAAGCAGAAAACTGTATTTTATTATTTTTGAAAAATCATATTAATCCCGGCAAATCCCCACTATGTGGTAATACAATCAGTCAAGATCGAAGGTTTATGAGTATATATATGTCTAGATTAGAAAATTTTTTTCACTATAGAAATATCGATGTTAGTTCTATAAAGGAACTTGTGAAAAGATGGTCTCCCAGCATATATAAAAATTTTTCTAAAGATAGTAAACATCAAGCTCTTTCAGATATATATGATTCAATAAATGAATTACGTCACTATCGTAAATATTTTTTTAAATTATAATAAAAGTTTCTTGATTACTTTTTCTTTATATAAAACATACAAAGAAAAAGCAGATATCGCTAATCCGCTGGTTGACATTATCCACATACTACTTGCCCCTATAGGTGCTCCACTAAATAAAATTTCATGTATAGGCTTATAAGTTTGCACACCTGGACCAAAATCAAACCACCATCCACCACCTAAACCTACAACTCCAAGTGATACAGTTTGTAATATAAAAGGTAATGCTGTGATATTATAAGCTCTAAGTATGTAGGAATTGAAACATTGAACAGAGTCAACAATTAGAAAGAATGGAACTATAAACATCATATTAGAACAGGTAACACTTATAGATAAATCATTTGTATAAAGTACTGGAAGTTTGTTGCTGAAATAATATATAGCTATGCAGCTAATCATAGCAATTAACATTGTTATTTTTATGCCTATTTTGCCTATTTGTATAGCAACATCATTGTTTTTTGCTCCTAAGAATTGAGCGGTCATTGAAGATGTTGCTAGACCAAGAGAGATAGGAATTATGTAAAAGACAGATACTATATTAGTTATAATTTGATGTGCTCCTACAGCCACTATTCCTTCTCTTGTTATAAGTATTGTCATGAATGAGAAAGTTAAGACCTCTACCAAATATGATCCTCCCATAGGTAACCCTAGTTTTAATATTTCTTTTATTTTTAAAATGTCAGGTTTTCTGATACGTATATTGAATTGTTTATAAAAATTATCTGTGTATATAATCAATATACCTATAAATAAACTGATCCATGATACTATCGTGGTAGATACGCTCGCGCCAGTTGATCCCATAGGTGGAATTTTGAGACAACCATAAATAAGAATATAATTTAAGGAAGCCTTACATATTACTGAGACCATACTAACGATTATCATAACTTTTGATTTAGATAATGCAGCGCAAAGGTTATATATAGTCCTAAAAATTAGTGCTGCAGGCAAGGCTATTATTAATATTTTTAAATAAACCACGACTTTGTTATATACATCTATATTTATGTCGCCTATAAAGTAGAACCATATTTCGGAAAAAAATAGTGGTATTGTGCCTACTATCGATAATACTATAGATACCCAAAATCCTTGTCCCCAGTATTCACCGATCTCTGTATTGTTACCGCTGCCAAAACTTTTTGCTATTATAGGAACTAATGCATTTATTACTCCAAGCAATCCAACAAATATTATCACATATATAGATGTTGCTAATGAAACTGCAGCCAGATCATTTTTATTAGTATGACCAGTCATTATAGTATCAAGCAGACCAAATGATATGCCAGCTAACTGGCTAACTAAAATAGGAAAAGATTGTCTGGTTAATTTTTTAAAAATCTCTAAATTTGATAATTTGCTCATATATTTGGTATATAAAATATTTATGAATTTTTATTTCAGTTAGTTTTACAATTTTAATTAATATTTATATTTTCTTAGAGAAACATGAGCTTATAGATTTATAGAAATGAAAAATGCATTAAGCTTAACAGTTGTAAAATAATTTAGAGTAATGTACCAAACACAAGTATGCCATTCTCAAAACAACAAAATTTAGAAGATCATACATGTGTATTGGCATTTTTGTTTCTTATTATTTGGTTTTGTTTATGCCTTTTAGATTAGAAAAGCGAGCACGGAATTTTTCTACACGTCCAGCCTCTACTATCCTTGTTTGTGCACCTGTATAAAAAGGATGAGATTTTGATGTTACATCGCATTTAAACAATGGATATGTCTTATTATCAATATCAATTGTTTCTCTACTTTGCACAGTAGATTTTATGATAAATTTATGGTTTGTTTGAACATCAAGAAAAACAACTTCTTGATAATTTGGATGTATGCCAGATTTCATAACTATTTTCCAATAAAGATTTTCATAGTAGTTTACTAAATTGTTATTCTACCATGGGATTTAAACATATACTTATAATTTGATATTATAGGTTTGCCTTAACAAATTTTATTGCAACATTTTCGATATCATATTATATATTTGATTGAAAATCTTGCAGATACTATTGAGTTAGCATTATACAATGTATGATAGTTCGATCAAAGTACTAGTGAAATTAATTATTTATGACTTTAAATATAAAATGGAATTCAAAGTTTCAATACATAAGAAAGATATAACTTTAGCTGCACCTAGGGGTTTTTGTGCTGGAGTAAAGAGAGCTATAGCTATTGTTGAGAAAGCTATATCATTATATGAATCTATTATATATGTTAATCATGAGATTGTTCATAATAAACATGTCATAGATTATTTTAAAAGTAAAGGTGTAGTTTTTGTCAATAATATTATTGATGTACCTGAAGGAAGTATTATAATTTTCTCTGCTCACGGTGTATCAAAGGATGTAATTGCTATAGCAAAAAAGAAAAAACTACTTATTATAGATGCCACTTGTCCACTAGTAACTAAGGTTCATCTTGAAGTTCTTAAAATGCGTAGAGAAAATAGAGAAGTTATAATCATTGGTCATAAAGGTCATCCAGAAATAGATGGAACATTGGGTCAAGATTTTAGTGGTATACATGTTGTTGAAAATGTAAGAGATGTTTATCTTTTAGATATTAATGATAATGAGTTAATTGGCTATGTAACTCAAACAACATTATCTCTTGATGACGTTGTTTGTATCGAAGAAGCCTTGAAGAATAGATTTCCTAAGATAGTTGGTCCTAAAAAGAGTGATATTTGTTATGCTACGCAGAACAGACAAAATGCACTGAAATATATTGTTAAAGATTGTGATTTAATATTAGTAGTTGGAAGTATTAATAGTTCCAACTCAAATCGATTGGTTGAATTAGCAAGGCAAAGTAGTGTAGAGTCTTACCTTATCGATAGCTTTGATTCTATAAATCCTATTTGGCTAATTGATAAAAAACATATAGGTATAACTTCTGGAGCTTCAGCTCCAGAAGTTATAGTCGATCAAGTAGTAGAATTCTTAAAAAGTAATGGATTTGGTGACCGTTTTGTCAATTTTGTATCCATAACAGAAGAGACTATATCATTCCCTTTGCCTAGATTTCCTTAGAGATTTTTGGTGCCGACAAGAGGAATTGAACCTCCGACCTTCGCATTACGAATGCGCTGCTCTACCTTCTGAGCTATATCGGCTTTTATTGAATATTGAGTCAACAAGCAGTGTTGTTTCTATAATACAAGGAAATATATAATATGAATATGCTAATTAGCAAGAATTTTTTATTATTAACCAAGTCTTTATTTGTTAAATAATACAACCAGAGTTTGTTTGTTTTGATATTTTCTTAATATTAATTGATTATTTTACTAATTTAAGTTTGCACAGTATATTCCTCTGGAATATACTGCATTTTTATAGGAATATTGCTTTTGTATTAAATTTCTTGTTGATAATCAAATTATCTTTAAGCAATATTCATTATTGTTTCTTTTATATAATTTTTTCTGTATTTTGAATTATTATATATCTAGCTGCTAAAATACTTTATTAATATTAATCTGAACTTGTGATTTGGAGTTGTCTTGGTGAAGACAAGTAAGACTGTTAAAGAGAATTTACATGATTCAAAAAATATTGTAAATTCTGATAAGAAAAACATAGTAAAAGAAAAATTAGGATTCTCATATCGACATAATAAGTGGAGCAAGTTGCGCACTCCGTTTAGAAGAAGAAGAATAGATAATGAGAAAATTACTACTATTAATGCGGATGATCTTGTTCAGGATGATAAAGATTCTATATTAAATAATCCTAAACATAATAATGATGAATCTCAGTACGATAAAATCGTATCTCCTTATTTAAACAAATCAAGTAATTTGGCTGAAATTAATTTAAAAAAATACTTGAATGAAGATGTTGTTCCAAAATTACATAAAGTTCTGGCTGATCTAGGTATAGGCTCCAGGAGAGATATGGAGGAGCTAATAATTTCAGGAAGGGTATCTGTTAATGGAGCTCCTGCTCATATTGGTCAGAGAGTTAAAGGTACCGATATAGTAAGGCTTAATGGTAAAATAATACAAAGAGCAGGTATAAAAAAAATTCCTCGTATTATCGTATACCATAAACCATCTGGAGAGATAGTAAGTCATGATGATCCTCAAGGTAGAGATAGTGTTTTCTCTAATTTGCCAAAAATCAATCTAGGAAAATGGATATCTATAGGTAGACTTGATATTAATACTGAAGGTTTACTGATTTTTACAAATTCTGGAGATTTGGCAAATTACTTCATGCATCCTAGAAATGAAATTGATCGTGAATATGCTGTAAGAATTCTAGGAGAGCTAAGTGAGGAACAAAAATCTAAATTAATTAATGGAGTGTTGCTTGATGATGGCCTAGCTTCTTTTAACTTATTGTCTTATCTTGGCGGTGAAGGTATTAACAAATGGTATAAGTTAGTAATCAAGGAAGGACGTAATCGAGAGATTAGAAGGGTATTTGATAGTATTGGTATTACTGTTAGTAGATTAATGAGAATACGTTACGGAGAAATATTTCTTCCAAGAAATTTGCATCGTGGAAAGTGGATAGAATTAGATGAATCCATGGTTTTAGCAATAATGGCAAAAAACGGATTATCAAAAAATGATTTGGACGGTAAAGGAAAGATTTCTAGCGGTATTGAACACTATAAATATCATGGAAAGCGTTCTGAAGAAGTTGATACCCATAATAAAAATGATTCTGCTAAAATTAAAAGAAATTTAGATCGTAATACTAAGATAAATAACAAAAATATAAAAATTAGTTCTCACGATATTAGCAATAACTCTATTTTGAAAAAAGATAAAAATGATATTTTAGTTAAAGAAATTAGATGCAAGAAAGATAATAATATTATTAGCCATATACCTAAAAAATATATAGATATTAAAGATAGATCAATATCAATCAATAAAACTCATAATGCTAATCAAGATCGTCAGCCAAATAATCCTAATGCACATGAATCGCATCTAGGTTTTTTGACAAAGAAGAAAAGGACTTTTTGAATTATTATGATGGTTATTTCTGTATGAATTTTTAGAAATGTCTGTTAAAATTAGAAATTAGCTATGGTTATATATTAAGCAGACTAGTTCGTATCTAATTATTGATGTAAGATAATCTAGTTAAATTTTGAATTCTTGTTTTATACAAGATACTTCTCTCTATTTTTTGTTTATAATGGTATATGGTAGATTTATTTGCATTGATTAAAAATTCTTTGCATGGAATTGCAAATGATATTGAGCTTGTTGATATTGAAAGACTTTCATCAGGTATACTGCGGGTTACTATTGATAAGACCTGTGGAATATCTATAGATGATTGCGAGATAGTTACTCGTCATCTATCTTGTGTATTTGCTGCAGAAAACATTGACTATAGGCAATTAGAAATTAGTTCACCTGGTATAGATCGTCCTTTACGTAAGGAATCTGATTTTACGCGTTTTTCAGGGGAGCGTATTGTTTTGAAATTAAACAATCCCTTTGACGGGCAGAAGGTTTTTCATGGGATTCTTCGTGTGCAAAATCCTTTATTGTTAAATAATAGTAGTGTTACATCTCCAATTAATACTATGTTCAGTATTGAATTTGATGATAACGAAAAGAAAAATAATTTAAAGGTCATTAATTTTAACATAAATGATGTTTGTTATGCAAAATTGGATCCAATTCTCGATTTCAAGGGCAGAAAGCAATGAGTCGTGAAATTCTTATGTTAGTTGACGCACTAGCGCGTGAGAAAAATGTTGCTAGAGAAGTTATCTTTGAGGCATTGGAAAGCGCCTTGGCATTTGCTATGAAAAAAAGATTTAAGGAAGATGCTGATATACGTGTTCTAATAGATCGAAATCTTGGCAAATATGAAGGATTTCGTAGATGGTTGGTTGTACCTGATGAAGATGGCTTGCAAGAACCAGATAGACAGGAATTATTATCAGAAGCAAAAGAAATTGATTCGAATATAAATGTTGGAGGTTACATAGAAGAACCTTTAGATCCTGTGGAATTTGGTAGGATTAGTGCACAAACAGCTAAACAAGCTATTTTGCAAAAAATTCGTGATGCTGAAAAAGAGCAAATATTAAATGATTTTTTAGAGAAAAATGATAAAATTTTATCAGGTATGATTAAAAGAATTGATAAAGGTGATGCTCTCATAGATATAGGAAAAATTGAAGCAAGATTACCTCGTTCCGAGATGATACCAAAAGAAAATTTAAGAATGGGTGATAGAGTAAGAGCTTTATTCCTTAGAGTGGAAAATAATATTCGTGGTAAGCAGGTGATTTTATCAAGAACATCTCCAGATTTTATTAAATATTTATTTGAAAATGAAGTTCCTGAGATCGAGCAAGGCCTACTAGAGATAAAAGCTGCTGCCCGTGACCCTGGGATCAGGGCAAAAGTAGCTATAATTGCTTATGATAAAAGAATAGATCCCATAGGAACTTGTGTTGGTATGAGAGGATTGCGTGTAACTGCTGTTCGTAATGAATTGGGTGGTGAACAGGTAGATATAGTTCTATGGTCTGAAGATCCAGCTCAGTTTGTTGTTAGCGCATTATCTCCTGCAAATGTAATATCTATAATTGTAGATGAGGATAGTCATTCAATGGATGTTGTTGTTGATGATGAGAATTTGCCTAAAGCGATAGGATCGAAAGGTCAAAATGTTAGGTTAGCTTCTGATTTGACTGGATGGAAAATTAATATAATTACTTCAGAGGAAAGCCTTAATCGTCACCAGATAGAAAGAAGATCTTTGCGTGATGATTTTATTAAAAAGTTAGAAATAGATGAATTTATCGTAGATAAATTGATAGATGAAGGTTTTACTGGAATTGAAGAAATTGCTTATATACCTTTACAAGAATTATTAGATATAAATGGCTTTGATGAAAATATCGTCAATGAATTAAGATCAAAAGCTAGAAATTCTTTATTAACTGAGGCTATTGTAAAAGAAGAAAATCTTGAAATAGAGAGTGAATTACTTCATATAAATGGAGTTAGTAAAGATATGGTTTTAAAGTTATCAGAAAGAAAAATTTTCACAAAGAATGATTTGGCTGAGTTAGATGCTATAGAATTATCCGAAATATCCGGATTGAATACTGATGAAGCGGCTGATATTATTATATCAGCTCGTGCACACTGGTTTGAGTAATGGTGTAAGTTAACAATAAGTTAAATCTTATTATTTTGTAACTGTTAGTTAGTCGCTATATAGGGAAGAAATCTTAATGTCGAGTGTTACCGTAGCTCAGTTTGCTGTTGAGCTTAGCATGCCTTCTGATATTTTATTGGATCAGTTAAAATCAGCTGGAGTAAATGTTAAAACAGTAAAAGATTTTGTCACAAATAGCGACAAGTTGAAGTTATTAGGATCTTTACGCCGTGCCAATGGCGAAGGTCAAAAAAAAGATCAAAAAATTGTTCTAACAAAAAGAAAAACCACCGAGATTTATCAAGCAGATGCAAAAGGTCGATCAAGAACAATTCAAGTAGAAGTTCTTAAAAAGCGTACTTTTATAAAGAAAGATCCATCTAAATATCAATCCGACGATATAGATAACAATACTGTAAATTCACAATCCATAGAAAACTCTAAAGATAATAAGATTACTAGTGAACCTAATTCAAATGCTCTTAATGAAATTCTTAATGGAACACCCGTTATAACTGATAATACTACTAGTAATAAAAATTATGAAAATAAAGTGAATTTAATAAAAGATAATGTTGATATTACCTCTAATAGGCATGAGAGTAATATATTGCCAACAATAGAAAATAAAGCACAAAATTCTAATAAAGAGTCAGAAAAATCGACACTTATTCCTAGATCTCAAATTATGAAAAATTCTAAAAACGAAACAAATTTTCGTCGTTCTTCATCACAAAACCACAACATAAAATCCAAAAGTGAAAAATTATTAGATAGACCTAATAAAGATGAAGCTAGGAAAGTTGTAGAGAATGAAGCTGCTGCTTTGCGTGAGATGTTGACTCGTCCTCGTAAAGTAGTAAGTTCAAGTGATTCTACTTCAGATAATTTTTCTAATACTAAATCTGCTGGTAAGAAAAATTTAATTAATAAAAAAGAATCAAAGTCTTCGACCCCTTTAAAAAAGGTGTCGAAATCTGCTGATGTTCCTTCTGGATGGAGTGATGATAGTAGCCGTAAAAAATCTCTTGAAAAAGATAAAAAGTCTGGTGTGCATAGTGATTCTGAAGAATGGAGAGTTGTAGGTGTAAAGACCTCCAAGAATTCTGGAGGAAAATTTTCTCGTTCTGCTCAGAACAACAATAAAAATGGTACCATTAATCAATCACAAGAGTTTATTTCCCGTGTAATTAATGTTCCAGAGACGATAAGTGTAGCTGAATTAGCTCATAAAATGTCGATAAAGGCCGGTGAAGTTATCAAAAACCTAATGAAATTAGGACAAATGGTTACAATTAATCAGGTCTTAGATCAAGAAACAGCTATGATTGTAGTTGAGGAGTTTGGTCATACTTCTATAGCAGCCAAGATAGATGATCCAGAGATTTTTTTAGATACTACAGATGCTTCTAACGCTGATAGTACGCACAGAGCACCTGTCGTTACTGTTATGGGACATGTTGATCACGGTAAAACATCTTTATTAGATTATATAAAAAGGACAAAGGTTACTAACAGTGAAGCTGGAGGTATTACCCAGCACATAGGAGCTTATAACGTTAAAACAGATATGGGTTCCATTACTTTTCTAGACACTCCAGGACATGAAGCTTTCGCAGCTATGCGTGCTCGTGGTGCTAAATTGACAGATATTGTAATTTTAGTGGTTGCTGCTGATGATGGTGTTATGCCTCAAACACGTGAAGCTATAAATCATGTTAAGGCTGCTAATGTCCCTGTTATAGTAGCTTTAACTAAATCTGATAAGTCTTCTGCTAATTTAGATAAAGTTAAGCAAGAGTTGATTACTGAAGAAATTATCCCAGAAGAGTACGGTGGTAGTGTTCCTTTTGTACCAGTTTCAGCAAAGACTGGTGATGGTATAGATATTCTTTTAGAAAATATTATCTTGCAATCAGAAGTTTTAGAATTAAAAGCTCAAGTAGATACTAAAGCGAAAGGTATTGTGATAGAAGCTAGTTTAGATAAAGGACGTGGTCCAGTTGCAACTGTATTGGTCCAAAATGGCACATTAAAGAAAGGTGATGTTATTTTAGTAGGAGCAACATTTGGTCGTGTAAGATCTATGCTAAATGAAAGTGGTAATCCTATAGAAAAAGCTGGTCCTTCTATACCAGTAGAGATACATGGTCTTACGGATGTTCCTTCTGCTGCTGATTTTCTGGTTGTTTTATCAGATGAGCGTAAAGCTAGAGAAATAGCTCTTTTTAGACAAGGTAAATTCCGTGACTCTAAGTTAGCAAGAAAACAAGCTGATAAATTAGAATCTATTTTTGATAATATTAGTGATAGCTCAATACAGTCTATATCTATAATTGTGAAATCTGATGTTCAAGGATCTCAAGAGGCTATAGCCTCATCTTTATTAAAATTATCCAACGATGAAGTTTGTGTAAAAATAGTACATGCAGCAGTTGGTGGTATTTCTGACAATGATGTAAATTTAGCTATTGCTTCTAACGCTGTAATAATAGGTTTTAATGTTCGAGCAGATTCTATAGCAAGAAAGAATGCAGAATTAAATAATATTAATATACGTTACTATAGTATAATATATGATGCTATAAACGATATAAAACAGGCAATGTCTGGAATGTTAATTCCAGAGAAAAAGGAAGAAATAGTTGGTTTAGTGGAAATTCGTGAAATATATAGTATACCTAAAATAGGAAAAGTAGCTGGTTGTATGGTTCTTGATGGTACCGTAAAAAAAGATTCCAGGGTTCGTTTGATTAGGAATAATGTAGTTTCATGGACAGGGCAGATAGAATCTTTAAGAAGATTCAAGGATGATGTCAAAGAGGTGAGATCAGGATTTGATTGCGGTATTACTTTAAAAGGCTATTCAGATATAATGAATAATGATCAATTAGAGGTATTTGAAATCAAAGAAATCGCAAGAACAATGTGATTTTTATTCTCAATAAGACATGAAAAATAATTCTACATTTAATCGAAACATTCGAATCGCAAAACAAATTCAGAAAGATCTGTCTGATATTATACGAAAATCCTACAGCTTAGATCAAGTTGGGGTGTGTACTATATCTAGAGTGGAATTGTCTGTAGATTATGCGCATGCAAAGGTATATTTTACTGTATTTGGATTAGATCATCTTTTAGTAGAAAATTTTCTTAATAAAAAATCTGGATGGCTCCATTCTTGTCTCTATAAAATATTAAAAATTCATACAATTCCTAATATACAATTTTTATATGACAGCCAATTTTATGAAACAGATAAGTTATTAGATTTAATAAAACAGGCTAATTCGCCTGATAAACGATTTATTAATTAGATTTATGGATCCTCATCAAATTGATGGTTTTTTCTTGTTAGATAAACCTGCCGGTATTACTAGTAATTTAGCTTTGCAAAAAGTAAGGCGTTTTTTAAATATAAAGAAAGCAGGTCACACAGGAACTCTTGATCCTTTCGCTACTGGGCTTTTAGTTTGCTGTTTTGGTAAGGCAACAAAAAAGTCTAATATCTTTCTCAATGCATCTAAATCTTATATTGCTACTATAAAGTTAGGAGAAGAGACAGATACTGGCGATTTAACAGGAAAAGTAGTATCACAATCTTCAGATTATAAATTTATTGATATTTCATCTATAGAAAAAACACTTGTCCATTTTATGGGTGAAATAGAACAAATACCTCCAATGTATTCAGCTATAAAAGTCAATGGTATGCCTTTATATAAATATGCACGTACTGGTATAGATATATACAGAGATCCTAGAAAAGTGACTATATATAATATTAATTTAATTAATTTTAGTGATCATACTTTTAAGCTAGAGCTTTCATGCAGTAAGGGCACATACATTAGGACACTTGCTCAGGATATAGGAAGGAAACTTGGTTGTTTTGCACATTTAATAAGTCTAAGGAGAACAAAAGTCGGTCCATTTCTATTAGAAAGCTCGACTACTTTGGAAAATTTATTAAATAGCCCCAAATCTCTCGATAGACTGTTATGTAACGAAGAGATATACAAAGATTTCATTTAACAATATAAATATTTTAAGGATTATATATGACTCGTGCTTTACGCAATGTAGCCATAATAGCACACGTTGATCATGGTAAAACTACATTAGTTGATCAATTACTAAAGCAATCTGGTATTTTTAGAAAAAATCAAAATATAGTTAAACGTGTTATGGACTCTAATGCTTTGGAAAAAGAGAGAGGTATAACAATTTTATCTAAAAACTGTGCAGTAGAATATCAAGGTGTGCATATAAACATTATAGATACTCCTGGACATGCCGATTTTGGTGGAGAGGTTGAGCGTGTTTTATCTATGGTGGATGGGGTTTTATTGCTTGTAGATGCAGTAGAAGGTCCTATGCCGCAGACAGTATTTGTTACAAGAAAAGCTTTAGCTTTAAATCTTAAGCCAATTGTAGTTGTAAATAAAGTTGATAGACCAGGAGCTCGTCAAGATTTTGTTATTAATGAAGTATTTGACTTGTTTGATCGTTTAGGAGCTACAGAAGAACAGCTAGATTTTCCAATTGTATATGCCTCTGGATTATCAGGGTATTCTGGAGATACTGCTGATGTTAGATCAGGGGATATGAGTGCGTTGTTTAATGCAATTTTAAAATATGTTCCTGAGCATAACAATTCTTCTAATGGTCCATTTCAGATGCAGATTGCCTCTATAGATTATAGTTCTTATGTAGGCAAGATCGGGATAGGAAAAATAAATCGTGGTATTCTATATCCAGGTATGGATGTTGCTATGAAATTGGGACATGACGGAGTACTTGAAAAATCTCGCGTTAATCAAATCTTAAAATTCTCTGGACTTGAGAGAATTTCAGTAGACAAGGCAGAGGCTGGTGATATTGTACTTATAAATGGAATTGAAAATATAGCTATCGGCACCACTTTGACTGACATTAACTGTGTAGAAGCATTGCCTGTATTACATATTGATGAGCCTACTTTGACAATGAATTTTATGGTCAATACTTCTCCATTAGCTGGTAAAGAAGGTAAGTTTGTAACTAGCAGACAGATATTTGACCGTCTATCGTTAGAATTAAAATCTAATGTTGCATTACGTGTTTCTACAACGGATGATGACACTGTATTTGAGGTTTCAGGTAGAGGAGAGTTACATCTTACTATTTTACTAGAAACAATGCGCAGAGAAGGATATGAGCTTGCTGTATCTAGGCCAAATGTAGTTTATAAAGATATTGATGGTGTAAAAAATGAGCCGTATGAAGATTTGACAATATATGTTGATGATATTTACCAAGGTGGCGTTATGGAAGAATTAGGACGTCGCAAGGGTAATTTACAAAATATGTTACCGGACGGATTAGGAAAAACTAGATTAGAATATATAATATCAGCTCGTTCACTCATTGGTTTTCAGAACGATTTCATGACTTTAACTCGTGGTAACGGTATAATGAGTCACGTTTTTAGAGAATATGCTCCTGTTAATGATGTTTCTAATTGTGGCAGACGAAATGGCGTTTTGATAAGTCAATATTCTGGTGCTGCAGTAGCTTATGCGTTATGGAAATTGCAAGATCGTGGAAGAATGTTTGTCAATCCTGGTGATGTGTTGTACGAAGGAATGATCGTTGGTATACATAGTAGAGATAATGATTTAGTAGTTAATCCTACAAAAGAGAAACAGTTGACAAATATAAGGGCTTCTGGAACTGATGAAGCTATACGTTTAACTCCACCTGTCCAATTATCTTTAGAATATGCTATAGAATTCATAGAAGATGATGAATTGGTAGAAATTACACCCAAAGCTATTAGATTAAGGAAACGTTATTTACAAGAACATGAAAGGCGCAAGGCTAGCCGTGAGCGTAATAACTAAACACAATTCTTTTTAAAAATTTAATTTATAAATTATGCCTGAAAAGTTATTGCTATTAGATGGTTCCAGTTATTTATATCGTGCTTTCTATGCTATGCCTGATTTGCGCAATTCATCAGGAGAGCCTACAGGAGCCATATACGGCGTCATTAATATGGTTCGCAAACTACTTTTTGACTATAATACAAATTACATTGCCTGTGTTTTTGATTCTTCAGAAAAAACCTTTAGGAAAGAGATATTCCCTTCCTATAAGGCAAATCGTGCGCATATGCCTGAAGATTTAATTAAACAGACAAAATATATTTATAAGATAATAGAGGCTTTAGGACTACCTATTTACTATTCCAATAATTTTGAAGCGGATGATATTATTGGATCTATAGCTGCAAAAATTTCAAAAATATCTGATCTTGATATCGTAATATCATCTGGTGATAAAGATCTGTCTCAGTTAGTGAATAATCGTGTATCAATAGTTAATACTATGAATAATGAGGTATTAGATGAAAAAGGAGTAACAAAGAAATTTGGTGTGCCTCCTCATCTAATTATTGATTATCTGATGTTAATTGGTGATTCTGTAGATAATATACCAGGTGTTAAAAATATTGGACCTAAGACTGCTGTAAAACTTTTAAATAAATATGGATCTCTAGATAATATTATATTAAATATCAAAGAAATAACTGGATTAATAGGTATAAATTTACGTGATTTTATAGATAGATTTGAATTAACAAGAAAGTTATTAACAATAAAATGTGACTGTGACTTGATTACAAGCATAAATTCAAAAGAAGATTTTTTAATAAAACCAGTAAATAATAACGTATTAATTGACCTTTATACAAAATTTGAGTTTAGTTTATGGTTGAATGATATAAATAAAGAATATACTGATAATCTTAGTATTAATTTAGAAAAATCATCTATGGATGATTCATTAAGTAATATTGAAATAGTTGATAGCATATGTAGTTTAGATTTGTTTTTAAGTTGTTTAAATAATTCGGAAATAGTTGCGGTTGATTTTGTTTTTACTTCAACAAGACCTATGTTATCGAAATTAGTTTCTATTTCTTGTTTATCAAATAGAAAGTTATTTTATATTCCAGTCGTAAGTCAAAAATCAGATAAATATTTACAAAAAAAATATATATTGTCTTTGCTTAGGCCATGGCTAGAAGATGTTACCAAGCAGAAAATAGTACATAATGCTAAAAATTGTTTCCACGTTTTATATAATGAAGGAATTGAGCTAAGAGGAGTAAAGGACGATATTATGCTACAAGCATATGTCCTAAATTCACATAACAATACATCTATAGATAAGCTTTCGGAAAAATTCCTTAAAATAAAACATAATTCATACAAAGAGATGTATGGGAAATGTACGGAATGTGACGATTTTATTAATTTTGATATCATTTATGCTGCTAATTATTCTGCTAAAAATTCCTTAATCATAATGGAATTATATAGAATATTTTCTAAATTACTTTCAGACGAAGTTGATTTAAATTCAATTTATAAATTAGAAATGGAAATATCAACTATTCTTAGTATTATTGAAATAAATGGAGTAGCTATAGATTCAGACAAGCTACAAGAACATGGTTTTAAATTATCTGAAATAATTTCACAATTAGAATTAAAGATTTACAATATAGTAGGTAAAAAATTCAATATAAATTCTCCAAAGCAGCTAGGTGAGATTTTATTTAATTTAATGAAATACCCTCTTGTCAAGAAAACATCGGCAGGAATACCATCCACTGATGAGTCTGTATTAAAAAAGTTATCTAATGATTTTCTCTTACCAAATATACTTCTAGAGTATAGATCTCTAACTAAATTAAAATCTACTTATACTGATAAATTACCTAGTATGGTTAATATCAATACAGGAAGATTACATACTAATTATTCACAAATAGGTGTGGTAACAGGCAGATTATCATCTTCAGATCCTAACTTGCAAAATATACCAATTCGTACAGATTTAGGTAAAATGATAAGACAAGCTTTCGTTTCTAGAGAGGGATACTTATTAATGTCAGCTGATTATTCACAAATAGAGTTAAGAGTCATGGCTCATGTTTCCGATGATTCTAACTTGAAAACTGCTTTTTCAGAAGGGAAAGATATACATTCAGTTACAGCTTCAGAAATATTTAACATAGATGTAAGTAATATTACTCAAGAGCAACGAAGGGCAGCTAAAGCAATAAATTTTGGCTTACTTTATGGTATGGGTATTTTTGGTTTGTCAGCAGCTTTAAAAATTAGTAAGAATGATGCAAAGCAGTATATTGATCAATATTTTTTCCGTTACCCTTTTGTAGCAAATTATATGGAAAATATATGCAAGAAGGCTAAAAAATACGGATTTGTTGAAACAATATTCGGTCGTAGAATATATATTCCAGAAATATCTAACTCTTCTTTACATAATCGTCAATCATCAGAACGAGCGGCTATAAACGCTCCTATTCAAGGTGCAGCAGCTGATATTATGAAAATGGCTATGATATCTGTTCAGAATTGGTTATTAAAAAATAATATGATGACTAGGATTGTAATGCAGGTTCATGATGAATTAATATTTGAAGCTAATGAAACAGAAGTTTCTGAGCTAAAAGATGTTTTACCTTCTTTGATGTGTGATATAGTTAACCTTAGCGTACCTTTAGTAATAGAAATTGGTATTGGCAAAAACTGGTCTCAGGCTCATTAAGCACAATTTATTTTAAGTATGATAATTACATATATATTAGTTACTACTATTTCTAGTGGTTTAATAGCCGTATGCATGGCTAATTGGTTAACCTATAATGTTTTTTCTAAATATTTGCACTATATGGTTAGTTCGTCGGTAGGTGTTTTTTTATCAGTATCTTTTTTGCATTTGTTACCAGAGGCATTCAATAACCTTTCTGAGCACTCTGATAATTTATTATTAGCAATGTTGGTTTCAATAGTATGTTTTTTTATTTTAGAAAAAATATCATTAATTAGGCATAATCATCATTATGAAGGTGATGGACATGGTCATGTTCATGGGCATGATAGATATGATGCAGGTAAAGGCGGTGTCGTTATTTTGATAGGAAGTTCTTTACATAATTTTTCTGATGGAGTACTAATTGCTGCCTCTTTTATAGTGTCCCCTTCATTAGGTGTTTTAACAGCATTATCTATTATTACTCATGAGGTTCCTCACAAATTATGCGATTTTGTGGTGCTAAGAAATGCTGGGCTAGACAGAAGAAGAATTTTTTGCATGATTCTTGCCTCTAGTTTTTGTTCATCCATAGGCGGTTTGTTTGGATATTTTGTTTTACAGCATATAGAGCAGATAACACCATATGTATTGGTAGTAGCTGCCAGTAGTTTTATATACATATCCATATCAGATTTAATACCTAGAATGAACGAACAGGAATATCCTACAGAGCATATCCCTCAATTAGTTTTTGTAATACTTGGAATTTTTATAACCTATGCAATTACTAGCTTTAGTCATAATCACTTAGGTCAATGTAATTGTTTTGTTAGCATATAAATCTATAAACCGTAACAATTTTTAGTATTTTTATAATTATTTATTATAAAATTTCATGCCAATTTTTATTCTTTCAGATCCTCGAGATATTCTATATTTATTAGTATCCCTTAAAGAGTAAACACATCCACAGTACTCTTGTTGATAGAATTTTTCTTTTTTACTTATTTCTATCATTCTTTGTGAGCCACCTTTTTTCCTCCAATTATATGTCCAGTAAATTAAATTATTATATCTTGAAGCTGCATTTATGCCTGATGAATTAATTTGATCCATATCTTTCCACCTAGAAATTCCTAAAGAGCTAGTTATAGTATCAAAACCATTTTCATGAGCATATAAAGCTGTTCTTTCAAATCTCATATCAAAACATGCCGTACATCTTTCTCCTCTTTCCGGCGAGTTTTCTAAACCTTTTATTCTGCCAAACCAATTATCAGTATCATAGTCAACATCTATAAAATTTATATTATTTTTCTCTGCAAATCTAATATTTTCTCTTTTCCTTATTTCATATTCTTGTTTTGGGTGAATATTTGGATTGTAAAAAAATATTTCATACTGTATAGATGATTCAGTCATTACTTCCATTACTTCGCAAGAACATGGAGCACAGCAAGAATGAAGAAGAACTTTTTTAGAATTAGCAGGCAATGTAATAATCGGTCTTTCTGATATTTTTGCGGAATTTTGCATGATAAATATTATCCAGAAATATTTACTTTGTAATATTATTTACGGTTTTATTTATTTTTTCATCATTTCAAAGAAATCGTTATTATTTTTTGTATTACGCATTTTATCAAGAATAAACTCCATAGACTCTATTTCATCCATATCATGGATAAATTTTCTTAAAACCCAAACTTTTTGTAAAATATCAGGCTTAATTAATAACTCTTCTCTTCTTGTTCCTGATTTATTTAAATTTATAGCAGGGTACACACGTTTTTCTGCAATACGTCTTTCCAAATGTATTTCTGAGTTACCTGTTCCTTTAAATTCTTCGTAGATAACCTCATCCATTCTGCTACCTGTTTCGATAAGAGCAGTTCCTAAAATAGTAAGAGAACCACCTTCTTCTATATTTCTAGCAGCTCCAAAAAATCTTTTAGGACGTTGCAAAGCGTTAGCATCAACTCCTCCAGTTAGTACTTTCCCAGAAGACGGAACGACGGTATTATATGCTCTTGCTAATCTTGTTATAGAATCAAGAATAATAACAACATCTTTCTTCATTTCAACCAATCTTTTTGCTTTTTCGATTACCATTTCAGCAACTTGTACATGTCTTGTCGCTGGCTCATCGAATGTAGAGGCTACCACTTCTCCTTTAACAGTACGTCGCATTTCAGTGACTTCTTCTGGTCTTTCATCTACTAGTAATGCTATTAAAACAGCATCAGGATAACTAGATGCAATAGCATGTGCTATATGTTGCATCATGATAGTCTTACCTGATTTCGGGCTTGCGACTATTAAGCCCCTTTGACCTTTACCTATTGGAGAGAATACATCTAATATTCTGCCTGTAAGATTTTCTTCGCTTTTTATTTCTCTTTCTAATAGCATATGTTGACAAGGATGTAATGGTGTTAAATCCTCAAACATGATTCTATGTTTAAGTAATTCTGGAGTAACTCCATTTACTTTATCTACTTTTACTAATGCAAAGTATCTTTCTCCATCTTTTGGTGTACGAACTTCTCCTTCTATTGAGTCTCCAGTATGGAGGTTTATTCTTCTGATCTGAGATGGTGATATGTATATATCATCAGTGCTAGCTAAATAAGAAGTTTCCGGTGATCTAAGAAATCCAAATCCATCCGGTAGGACTTCTAATACTCCATCACCAAAAATTTGTTCTCCTTGTTTGGCCCTTTTTTTCATTATTGCAAACATCAATTCTTGTTTGCGTAAGCGGTTAGCATTATCTATTTCTAAGCTCAAAGCTATTTCTAGCAATTGTGAAACATGTAGCGTCTTTAGTTCGTTTAGATGCATTGTGATTATTATTTTTGTTACATATGATCATGAATTATAAATGTTAATTTTTCTATATATTAAAAAGAAAAAATTTCATCTAGCATGGTCATTAAATGGTTGATTTAACAAGTGATGTGAAAACGATATTACATAATAGTACATATCGTATATTTTGTAGTTTCGACTAATATTTAACTGAGTTTATCAGTAATTTACTCTTAGTCAACAATCATTATAGATTTTCAATTTTTGATCTTGAAGTTGAGATTATATATTTTTAGTTCATCATTGCAGTATTTTTATAAACTAATGTTATATAGATAATCATTAAATACTGTTAATTGCTTATTTGTAATTAGGTTTTTCTATTTTATCTAATAATTTTAAAAAATTAATTTTATTGAAGTATTAGCTTTAATTTTATAAAAAACTATTGCAATGGTTTTGATCAAATGTTGGTTTTTTACAAATTAGTTTATTGATAAATATAGAAGAAATGTATTTGTAAGCTATAAGCTTGAAATATTAGTTATAAACAATTATTTTGATTAAGTGTTTTAATATAAAATGTATTTTTATGTTTAATATATTATTAATTAAATTTAAATAGTTTTAAATAAGGCAAAAATGAGTTTTAGTATTATCATAAAACCAAGTGATGAGAAGTTTACTGTAAAAACAAGTAAATCTATATTGGAATCAGCAACAGAATCTGGTATACATATTCCACATGGCTGTAAAATTGGTAATTGCAATAGATGCAAATGCAAAGTGTTATCAGGTTCATTTAAAATAAAAAATTATTTAGCAGAATGTACTGATGAGTACGATAACTTCAATATACTTGCTTGTAAAGCATATCCATTATCTGACATGGTTATAGAATGTGAAAATATTAATCATTCAAAAAAGCATTTAGGTAAAATTATAGCAATAGAAAAGTTAACAAATGACGTTATTTCTTTAGATATTAAGCTATTAGAAAAAGATCTTTTTATTTTTAAAGAAGGTCAATATGTAGATATGGTTTTTGATAAAAATATTAGAAGAAGCTATTCAATATCGAATGCTCCTCGCATAAATAATACTTTAAATTTTCATATTCGACATTTACCTGGTGGTTATTTTACGGACAAGTTGTTTGGATATGATCCTGAAATCATATTTCGAACAAACGATATTATAAATTTAGAGGGTCCTTTTGGTGATTTTACCCTAAAAAAAGAAAGCAATAATCCAATTATATTTTTAGCCAGCGGTACAGGTTTTGCTCCAATAAAATCTATGATTGAGTACATATTAAATTTTAAAAAATGGAGGCCTATACATTTATATTGGGCTGTTAGGAATGTTAAAGATATATATATGAGTAATCTTATAAATTATTGGACTAATGAAATACCTTATTTCAATTATACTCCGGTCATTTCAAGCAATTTATTAATAAATGATGATTGGAGTGGCAGGACAGGTAATTTACATAGTATAGTTATGGAAGATATATCTGATATGATAGAATACGAAGTATATGCAAGCGGATCTCCCGATATGGTTGAATTGTCCAAAGTTAATTTTATTTCACAATGTAACTTAACAGAATCAAATTTTTTTGCAGATCCTTTTTACACATAGTTAAATTATTGCTTGTGTTAAAGTTGTATAAATTTGCAGTTTTATTTATCATAAACAATTCTAATAAATATTATATTAATCTGTTTGAGGTTTGATTTGTATTATCAATATCAAATGGTTGTTTGTTAATAACTCTAAATAAATAATTGATATATTGATCTATGTCTTTTTTATTATTTTTATTCCCTAATATTGTATTTAATCTGGATTAATTATTTTTACAATTATATAGTTTTTAATAGTTATTACCCTAAGCGGTTATATTTTTTAATATAACTACAGTGATTTTGCTAAAAATTTAGTACTCTAAAAATGTTTATGCAAAATTAATTACTTATATATTTAAGTTTAATTTCTTTATTTAGCTAGTCTTTTAATGAAAACATCAGATATACGTATTAAGTTTTTGAAATTCTTTGAGTCGAAAGGTCATACTATATTACCTTCTTCTTCTCTTATTCCAACAAATGATCAAACTTTGTTATTTACAAATTCAGGAATGGTTCAGTTTAAAGATATTTTTACCGGACATGAAACTAGTAATTATAAAAGTGTCACTACAGCTCAGCGTTGTTTTCGAGCTGGAGGGAAGCATAATGACCTTGAGAATGTTGGTTACACTGCTAGACATCATACATTTTTTGAAATGTTGGGTAATTTTAGTTTCGGAGAATATTTCAAAAAAGAAGCTATACATTATGCATGGGAGCTATTAACTTCAGTATATAAAATACCAAAAGATAAGTTGCTTGTAACTGTATATTATGATGATAACGAAGCTTATGATATATGGAATAAAGAAATTGGCTTGAATCAATCTTCAATTATAAGAATAGGTGATAATAAAGGATCTAAGTACGCATCTGACAATTTTTGGCAAATGGCTGATGTTGGTCCGTGCGGACCTTGTTCAGAAATATTCTACGATCACGGACCTAATGTGGATGGAGGACCACCAGGATCTGATAATTCTGATGGTGACAGATACGTAGAAATATGGAATTTGGTTTTTATGCAATTTTATATCGACGTCAATGGTAACATAACTAATTTAATGACACCATGCATTGACACTGGAATGGGTTTAGAAAGAATTGCTGCTGTTTTGCAGGGAGTTCACTCTAATTATGATATAGATCTTTTTAAAAATCTAATCAAATCTTCTGCTAGAATGGTAAATATTGATGATTTGTCTAATAGTTCTTTAAAAGTTATAGCTGACCATATTAGAGCTACTGCTTTTCTTATAGTTGACGGAGTGCTTCCAGCTAATGATGGTCGAGGTTACGTTTTAAGGCGAATAATAAGAAGGGCTTTGAGACATGCTTACAAATTGGGAGAAAATAAAGTTTTTCTTCATAAATTAATTCCTGACTTGATTCAGGAAATGGGTACTGCTTATCCGGAAATAATATCAGGTTCTAATCTAATAGTTCGAGTATTAAAACAAGAAGAAGAAAGATTTATAGAAACACTATCTAATGGAATGAAAATTCTAAATAATAATTTAAACCATATGAAATCTGGTGACATGCTTAGCGGTGATATTTTATTTAATTTATATGACACATATGGTTTCCCAGCAGATTTAACTGCAGATGTTTGTAGGGAGCAAAATATTAGTGTTGATATAGATTCTTTCGAGCTAGAAATGTCTAAGCAAAGAGATAAAGCTAGGTTAGCTGGTAAGTTTAAAAATCTAAACAATCAAATAAATTATTATGATGGTCCTGCTACAATTTTTGATGGATATAAAATTTTTGATTTGTCAGCTAAGGTGGTTGCTATCTATTCTAAAGGTAAATTTGTGAATAGTATAGTAATGGAAGATAGTGCTGATATTGTCTTAGATCGAACTCCTTTTTATGCTGAATCTGGTGGACAGGTTGGAGATAAAGGATTTTTAATTAGTGATATTTCGAATTTTCGAGTTAATAATACTACTTTACATTCTAATGTTTTTATGCATCATGGATATTTAGAATCCGGTTCTATTAGAGTTGGAGATATTTTAAGAGCTTCTATAGATATAGATAATCGTAAGAATATTTCAAGAAATCATTCTGCAACACATATCATGCATAAAGCTTTGCGTACTGTTTTGGGTACACATGCATTACAAAAAGGGTCTTTGGTAGATTCTGAGAGAATTCGTTTTGATTTTTCTCATGATTTCCCAGTTAGTATTGATCAGATAAAGGAAGTAGAAAAAATTTCTAATGAAGAAATATTATCTAATAGTTTAGTAAATATAAGTAATATGGACTATTGTGATGCTATAAGTATTGGTGCTATTGCAGTGTTTAGTGAAAAATATGAAAACAGTGTACGGGTTGTAAATATTGGATCATCTTTGGAATTATGTTGTGGTACACATGTAAATAGAACTGGAGATATAGGTTTTTTAAAAATAATTTCTGAGAGTAGCGTCTCTGCTGGAATACGGAGAATAGATGCCGTTACGGGCAATAATACGCTTAGATTGATTCAAGATCAACAGGATATATTTTTAAGACTTTCATCTTCTTTAAATACAAATATATCTAATATAACAACGAAAGTAGATGGTCAGATTAATTATATAAAAAATATAGAAAAAAAGATTTATTTACTAGAAAAAAATATAGCTAATGTTATAGTTGATAATTTTGCTATAGATAAAATCAAATTTATAAAAGATATTGGTATACTGATATCAATCGTTCATGGTTTAGAGCATAACGTTTTATGTAACATAGTAGATTCAATGAAGTCCCGTTTTCAAAAAACCATAGTTTTATTAGCTTCTGTTTCATCTAACGGTAAAGTTAATGTAGTTTGTGGTATATCGAATGCTATTACAAATTTAATAAATGCTAAAGATATTATAAGTTTAGTATTAACTAAAATTAATGGCAAAGGAGGTGGCCGTAATAATATGGCTACTGGTAGTGGTTATAATGATAAGAAATTACCAGATATATTAGATAATATATTTGGTTTTATAAAAGAAAAAATTTAGGTATTTTATGAAAATACTAGATAAAAATCTTGATAATGATATGCATTATTTGGATGTTGCTAAATTAGCATGTCCACTTCCTATATTAAATACAAAGAAAGCATTATCTAAAATGGATAGTGGTGAAATTTTACGTGTTACTACTACTTCCAATATTGAATCATTAAATGATTTTACAATTTTCGCAGAACGTACTGGTAATTCAATAGTTTTTAAAGAAAAATATATAAAGGATGGAATAGAATTTACAGTAATCTATATCAGAAGGCGTTGATTTTTATTTTTTGTAATTTATACTTAATTGCTGGTAGAATTAAAATCTTTATGGTTTATTAAATTTTAGGATTATTATGGTTATTATTCGTTTAGCACGTGGTGGGTCAAAAAAAAGACCTTTTTATAGTTTAGTTGCTACAGACTCCAGAAATCGTCGTGATGGAAGGTTTATAGAGCGTTTAGGTTTTTATAACCCGCTTAGTTCTTCATTGGAAAACAAATTAAAAATATCATTGAACAGAGTTGAGTTTTGGAAAAATAATGGTGCCTGTTTGTCTCCAGTTGTCGAGAGACTAGTCTCGGAATTTTCGAAAAATACAAATTGTGTCTAATTATTTAGAATCTATTAATACCCCTCCTGGTGACTTAGTAGATTTAGGCCGTATTGTTTCTTCATACGGCGTTAATGGTTTGTTGAAGATATATCCTTATTCTGATGATAAAAGTATTTTATTAAACATAAGTGATTGCTGGATTTTCAATGACAAATCTAAATCGTGTAATATTGATGGTAAATTTAAGTTTTATCATCATAATATTATAAATGCTAAGACCCATGGTAGATTTATCATAGCAAAATTTAATGAAAATTTGAGTCGTGAAGATGCTAATGAATTGCGTGGCTATACAGTTTGTGTGTCCAGGAGTTTATTTCCAGCTGCAGATGATAATGAATATTATTGGGTAGATTTAATTGGTTGTATTGTACATGGGTATGAAAATGAAACATCATGCTGTATCGGAACAGTTAGTAACATTTTTGAAAATGGAGCTCATCCTATATTGATAGTTAAATCTGATAGAAATGTTACAAAAAATTATAACAATAAACTTAAAACAGAAGATATTTTAGTCCCTTTTGTAAAATCACACATAATTAATGTTAATTTGGCAGATCGCTGTATTTTTACTAATTGGCAAATAGATTAATGCGTCTAGACATAGTTACTATATTTCCAGAGATTTTTGATTTTATTAAAGATATTGGGGTTGTTGGTAGAGCTTACAGAAACAAGAAATGGGAATTAAATACTTGGAATCCTAGGGATTTTACAGATAATAAAAATAGGAGAGTAGATGATAGTCCCTATGGTGGTGGGCCAGGAATGGTTATATCTGCAGAATCTTTAGAAAATACTGTTAACTCTATAAAAGATAGACATAAGTTATATAAACTTGATGAGGCTCCTGTTATATTGTTTTCTCCAATTGGAGATATTTTTAATCAAAGTCATGCTCTTAGATTATCTAAACTATCTGGGATGATATTGGTCTGTGGTCGCTATGAGGGAGTTGATAAGAGATTTGTTAATAATTGTGTTACACAAGAAATATCTATAGGTGATTTCATCCTTTCAGGTGGAGAAATTGCAGCACTGGCATTAATAGATACCATAGTAAGATTACTACCTAATGTTCTGGGAAATAACAACTCTAAAGTTTATGAGTCATTTGACATAAATAAATCAGGATTATTAGATGATTATCCATACACCAGACCAAGAAACTTTAAAGGAAAGAAAGTTCCAGAGATTTTGCTAAGTGGAAATCACAACGACATAGCGAAATGGCATAGAGAACAATCTCTCACTATAACTCTTGCCCGTCGTCCCGATTTAATTATAAAAGCTCGCAACCAAGGTTTACTCTCAGAGGATGACGAGCGTTTTATATCTAATATAAATAGTTACAATATTTTATAATCTTATCTTCGAATTAAAAATTCAATCATATTTTATATTTTTTATCTCAATACATTGCTTATTAAGACTTATTAGAGTTTTTTCTAAAATCTCGAGTTTATTTTTTTCTTTTTCTACTACTTTTATTGGTGCATTTTTTACAAAACCAATATTTCCAAGTTTTATTTTTGATTTATCTATTTCTTGTGAAATCTTAAATAATTCTGTATTTAATCGAGACAATTCTTCTTTTGGATCTATCCTTACATTTAGCATTATATGAGTTGATCCAACTATTTTTAGTGGAGCATTGATTTTAGGAATATAATCAACAATCTCCATTTTTTCTAATTTAGAAAAATATATAAGATACGGAGTATTTATGCTTAATTCCTTTTTATCTCCTTTAATTATCAATGGCACTTTATGAGATGGTGGTATATTCATACTTCCCCTTAATGCCCTTATAGACTCTATTTGTGATTTCAAATCCAAAAATCTAGATTCTATTTTTTGATCTACTTCTTTTATATTTATTTTTGGATAAGATTGGATACTTATACTTGTTTTATTTAATGAAGGAGTTTGCATTTTTTGCCATAATTCTTCAGTTATAAATGGCATAATAGGGTGAAGTAAAAGTAAAATTGTCTCAAGAACATTAAATAATGTTATCTTAGTAGCATTTTTTTGAGAATCTGAAAATTGCTGTAAATTAACTTTAGCCATTTCTAGATACCAATCGCAAAATTCATCCCAAACAAACCTATATATAGATGTTGAAATATTATCTAAACGATATTCTGAGAATCCTTTTTCAATATCAAGAATAGTATTTTGTAACCTTGATTTTATCCATTTGTCTGCGAATGAAAATTCTACACTGCTTTTATCTATCATTGAAATATCTTTTGCATTTATAAGAACAAAACGAGAAGCATTCCATAGTTTGTTACAAAAATTATTATATCCTTCGCATCTTTTGATATCAAAATTTATATCTCGACCAAGTGTAGCATATGATGCCATAGTGAATCTTAAAGAATCTGTACCTAGACCAGTTATCCCTTTTGGAAATTGCTTACGGGTGTTTTTTTCTATACTACTTACTTGTTTATTGTTAAATAGTCCAAATGTTCTTTTTTTAATTAGATTTTCTAAATCAATGCCATCTATTATATCTATAGGATCAAGAGTATTTCCTTTTGATTTGCTCATTTTTTTGCCATCAGAATCACGAACAAGGCCGTGTATATAAACATCTCTAAATGGTATTTTGCCGGTCAAATATTTTGTTAACATTATCATTCTAGTTACCCAAAAAAATATGATATCAAAACCGGTAACTAATATGCTAGATGGAAGATATTTATTCAAATCTAATGTATCATTAGGCCATCCCAAAGTTGTAAAAGGTACTAAGGCTGATGAAAACCAAGTATCCAAAACATCTGGATCTTTTGTTAGAGTTCCTGTTATTCCTAAATCATATGCTTCTTTATATGCTTCTTCCTCATTTCTAGCTACAAATATCTGACCATCTTCAGAATACCAAGCTGGTATAGAATGTCCCCACCAAAGTTGCCTAGATATACACCAATCTTGAATATTGTTTATCCATTGCCTGTAAGTATTTTTCCAGTTTTCTGGGTAGAATTTTATTCTGTTTGTATCGACTTCTTCTAGTGCTATCTTAGCTAAGCTTTTATTAGAAAAAATTTGATTATTTGTATCTTTGCTTACAGAAACAAACCATTGGTTAGTAATCATTGGTTCAAGAATTGCACCTGATCTGTCTCCTTTTGGGATCATAATTAAATGTTCCTCTTCTTTAACCAAAGAGTTTGATTTTATTATATCCTCGATAACAATTTTTCGAGCTTGTGTACGATCTAATCCTCTATATTTTTCTGGAACATTGTCATTTAAATGAGCATTTTTGGTGAAAATCTCTACTATTGGTAAATTATGTCTTAATGCGCATTCATAATCATTAAAATCATGAGCTGGAGTAATTTTTACGCATCCAGTACCAAAATTTATATCAACAAAATCATCAGCAATTATTGGTATTTCTTTATTTATTAAAGGAACATTAACTGTTTTTCCTATAAGATCATTATATCTATGATCCTTGGGATTTACACATATGGCAGAATCAGCAAATATTGTTTCAGGCCTTGTCGTCGCTACTATTATTTTTTTAATTTCATTACTTTCAGTAGTAAATTCTTTTGATAGTGGATAAGATATGTACCACATATAACCATTAACTTCTTCTGTAACTACTTCTAAATCTGATACAGCTGTTAGTAAATGTGGATCCCAATTAACTAAACGTTTTCCTCTGTAAATTAGTCCATCTTTGTAAAGTCTAACAAATGCTTCTACAACACCTAAAGACATTTTACTATCCATAGTAAAATATTCTTTATCCCAATCTGCTGATACACCAAGTCTTTTTACTTGGTTAGTTATTGTATTGCCAGAATGATCTTTCCATTTCCATATTTCTTCTATAAATTTTTCTTTTCCTAAACTGGCACGGGAAATATTTTTCTTATCAAGTTGTCGTTCCACAACCATTTGTGTGGCTATTCCAGCATGATCTGTACCTGGAATAAATATTGTGTTATCTCCTGACATCCTATGGTATCTGACAAAACAGTCCATAACCGTTTGATTAAAAGCATGTCCCATATGTAAGGTGCCAGTTACATTAGGTGGAGGAAATTGGATTATAAAATCTTCAGTATTTTTATCATTTTTTACTTGTTGACCAGATTTAAAATATCCTTTTTCTTCCCACTCAGAATTCCATTTTTTCTCTATATAACTAGGGTCAAAACTCTTTGAGAGATTATCTTCATAGTTAGATAAAGTATCCTTTTTTGTATATTCATTTAATACCAACTTATTCATCGAATATGATTCCAAAAATGCATTTGAAGTGGTTTAGATATAAACTAATCCAGTGCTTGATCTTTTTATGTTGTTAATAAGTATTAACTAATACTTATTTTCCATATCTATTTAATACGATTATTTTATAATAAACAAATTAATCTGTACATTTTATCAAATACTAATCTTCTTTAGTATAAAAAATAAAGTTTCTTTTGTTAAATTAATTTGATTATTCAGTTAGAATATCACTCTGTTTTATAAAAACTATTATATAAATTTTATTGGATTCATCTTTATGTTAAAACAACGAACTTTGTCAATAATAAAACCTGATGCAGTACGCAAGAATGTTATTGGGAAAATAATAAATCGTTTTGAAGAGGCAGGATTGTGTGTAATTGCTGCGAAATTCAAAAAATTGTCACGTGATGAAGCTGTAAATTTTTATTACATACACAAAGATCGTTCTTTTTTTAAAGAATTGATAGATTTTATGGTTTCTGGACCATCATTTATTCAGGTTCTTGAAGGGAATGATGCTGTCCAAAAAAATCGAAATATAATGGGTAACACTGATCCAAAGAAAGCTGAAGCAGGTACTATTAGATCTGATTTTGCTGATAGTATAGATGCCAATGCAGTACATGGCTCGGATTCTATAGATAATGCATCTAAAGAAATTTCTTTTTTCTTTTCTGAGACAGAAATCTGTAGTAAGGAATATGAGTAATATAAATATTACAAAAGACTTTCATGAAGAAAAATTCTCTTGTTAATTTAATAGGATTGGATAGTGAGTCATTGAGTTTATTTTTGGAAGAAAATTCTATTAAAAGTAGCTTCCGTATTGGTCAGTTACATAAATGGATTCATAAATTTTCTGCTGATTCCTTTGATGTTATGACAAATATTTCGTGTCAATTAAGACATAAATTAAAAGAAATATCAAAAATAGAAGCTATGCCAATTGAAAGTGAAACCCTTTCTAAGGATGGAACAATAAAGTGGCTATTTGATGCTGGAAATAGCAATGCTATTGAGACAGTTTTTATTCCTGAAAAAAATAGACGTACTCTTTGTATATCTAGTCAGGCAGGTTGTGCTGTTAATTGTGCATTTTGTGCTACTGGACACCAAGGTTTCAACAGAAACCTCAGTGCCAATGAGATTGTAGGTCAGTTATGGTCTGCTCAAAGGTCTATCAATTTAAATTTAATTACTGGTATTGAAGATTTAAACAATAAAAATACAATTAAATCAGGTAATAATCTCATAACAAACGTAGTTTTTATGGGAATGGGTGAGCCATTGTTAAATTATAAGCAGGTTATAAAATCAATAAAATTGCTGCTTGATGTAAATGCATATGGTTTTTCAAGAAGAAAAATTACAGTTTCAACATCAGGTATCGTGCCTATGATAGATAAATTAGCAAGAGATTGTCCTGTATCTCTCGCTGTTTCTTTACATGCAGCTAATGATGATTTGCGTAATAAGCTAGTACCAATAAATAAGAAATATCCTTTAAATGAGCTAATTGAATCATGCAAAAGATATATTACAAGATCACCTAGGGATTTTATAACATTTGAATATTGTATGCTATCTGGAGTTAATGATACAGACAAACATATTAAGGAACTTATAAATCTTGTTTCGCAAATTAAGTGCAAGATCAACTTAATACCATTTAATTCTTTTGAGAGTTCTGACTTCAGGGCACCAACAATAGAAAAAATTAATTCTTTTGCTAATAAATTACTTAATAGTGGTATTATGACTACGGTGCGGAAAACTAGAGGCGATGATATACATGCGGCTTGTGGACAATTAGCCGGTAATGTTAAGAACGTAACCAAAATAGCGATGCATATTCCTATAAAAATTATATAGTCTGTTAAGTTGTTCAGTTAAATATTTTTGTTTTAATTGTTTATTTTTTCATATTGTTTAATATAGCTCAGATAACTATTTTATTTAGTTTATTTTTAATAATAAAAAATCATGTCTATGGCAGAAACACTAGAATATTATGATTTAAATCGTAGAAAAACTAATGCTGTTAGAGTATCTTGGAATGACAAAATCGTTACAATAGGCGGAGGATCTCCCTTAGTCATACAATCTATGACTAACACAGATACTACTAACTATATTGAAACTTCTCTACAGATTAAAGAATTGTTCTTATCCGGAGCTGAGCTAGTTCGTATAACCGTTAATTCTCCAGAAGCAGCCAGATCTGTTATAAATATAAGAAATCAATTGGATAAGATTGGAATTTATGTTCCATTAATAGGAGATTTTCATTACAACGGTCATAAGTTGTTATCTGATTTTCCAGATTGCTCTAAAGCTTTATCTAAATATAGAATAAATCCTGGAAATGTTGGTTCTGGACATCACAAGGACGATAATTTTAGCAGTATCATAGAGATTGCCTGTAAATATGATAAGCCAGTTAGAATTGGTGTCAATTGGGGAAGCATAGATAAAAATCTATTATCACTAAAATTAAATGAAAACAACAAACTTAAAGAAAATCAGCTTGATTATAAATCAGTAATGCTGGATACATTAATTGCATCTGCATTAAATAGTGCTAAACAAGCAGAGGTATTAGGTCTTGGTAGTGATAAAATAGTTATATCTTGTAAGGTAAGTCAAGTTAGAGAACTTATATACGTGTATAATTCTCTTTCTAATTCTTGTAACTACCCTCTACATCTAGGACTAACTGAAGCTGGAATAGGTGATAAAGGAATAGTTTCATCAACATCTGCATTATCTATATTGTTACATCAAGGTATAGGAGACACAATACGTGTTTCAATAACACCAGAAGGTAACAATCCTAGATCAAGAGAAGTTTTGATAGCAAAGGAAATTCTCCAGTCTTTGGGAATTAGGTTTTACTCTCCTTCTGTTATTTCTTGCCCTGGTTGTGGCAGAACCAATAGTAATTTTTTTCAAAAACTAGCTAGTGATATTGATATTTTTTTGAAAGAACATATGCCTATTTGGAAAGATTTATATCCAGGTGTTGAAAAGATGACTGTCGCTGTTATGGGATGTATAGTTAACGGGCCTGGTGAGAGCAAGAACGCTGATATAGGTATAAGCTTACCAGGTGATGGGGAGCTTTCTGTTGCTCCAGTATTTATAGAAGGTAAGCGAGTTATGACTCTAAAGGGTGATGATATATCATCAGAATTTAAAGTTATAGTAGCTAACTATGTTTCTACTCGCTATGGTAGATTTTCTCTATAGAAATTAAAAAGAGAATAGTATGTCTGACAATAATAATATTTCAAATAAAATCTTAGCTGTTCGGGGCATGAATGATATTCTTCCACCAGATAGCACCAACTGGGAATATCTGGAAAGAGTAATAATAGATTGGCTTCATAGCTATGGTTACATGAATTTGCGTGTACCGATAGTAGAACAGACTAGGTTATTTGAAAGAGGTATAGGATCAGTCACGGATATTGTTGAAAAAGAGATGTATTCTTTTGTTGACGGTTTAAATGGGGAATGCTTAACAATACGTCCAGAAATAACTGCTGGTATAGTTCGCTCATTTATAGAGCATAACTTTGCATATAAAAGGCCAAGAAGAGTTTACTCTATAGGCCCTGTATTTAGACATGAAAGACCACAAGCTGGTCGTTATAGACAGTTTAACCAAATAGATGTTGAAACTATTGGGTTTAATGATCCTGATATTGACGCTGAATTGATCATTATGGCTTCAGATTTATGGAAAAAATTAGGAATAAGTAATATACGTCTTGAGTTGAATTCAATAGGTTTACTTGAAGATAGAACGTTATATAAACAAGAATTAGTTAGTTTTTTTGAAAAAAATATTGATTCTTTAGATAACGTGAGTAGAAACAGAATGTATTCCAATCCATTACGAATATTGGACAGCAAAAACCTTGAAATGCAATCATTACTAAGCAAAGCACCAAATTTATTTGATTTTCTATCTACTAGTTCATTAAATCACTTTGAAAAGGTTTGTTCTTTTTTAGACAAATCAGGGGTAAAGTACAATATTAATAATCGCTTAGTTAGAGGACTGGACTATTACAACTTAACTGTCTTTGAATGGATTTCTAGCGAACTGGGATCTCAAGGTACGGTTTGTGGTGGCGGTAGATATGATGGTTTAATAGAGTCGCTTGGTGGTAAAAAAATTCCAGCTGCTGGTTTTGCTATAGGATTTGAAAGAATATTAGAAATATGGAAAAAATCAAATATTGATAACAATTGTAATAATAGCGAGTGTGATATTTACATAATGCATGATAGTTTAAAGAATCAGTTAATTTCATTAAAAACTAGTGAACAGCTACGTAATTTAGGTTTTTCTGTTATTTTACATAGCGGTAGAGACAATTTTAAACGTCAATTCAAAATGGCTGATTCTTGTGGTGCTCTTGTTGCTATCATATTTGGAGAAAATGAAATAATAAATAATTCAGTTAGTGTGAAATTTTTAAATAAGTATCAAAATGGAATTTGTAAGGAGCAGGAAATTGTGCCAATTGAAAAGTTAGCATCTTTTTTAAAAAAAAGGTTAAAAGATGACTAAATTATTACAAAAAAAATATTTTTTAACTAGTTTTCTTGAAAATCGTATTGTAAAAATATGTTTTCTATCTTTTTTTATTTTAGCTATAATTGCTTCCTTTTCATGGAAAGTTAACTCTAAAAACAGATTAGAAAAATCACTAGAATATTTCGAAGTTTTAAATAAAAACTTAAATGTAGATATTGTTGATTTAGATAAAGTTAAATATATTATGAATATATTACATAAAAAATATTCTGATACTAATTATGCATATTTTGGAAGTTTACTCACATCACGTGCATTATATGATAACGGTGATCTACAAGGTGCCTGTGATGAATTAAAGTGGGTTTATAATAATTCCAATAGCGTATTAATTAGATCTATTGCTAGCTTGCGAATCTCTTCTTTATTGTTAGATCAGTGTAAATATAAGGAGTCTATTGCCTATTTAGACAAACCAATTGACTCTTTTTTTACTTTATTTGCAGATAAAAAAGGCGATATATTTTTTGCTCAAGATAATATTAAAGAGGCTAATTATTGGTGGTCAAAAGCTATGGAGTCAATAGAGGAAAATGATCCTTTGTTACCTATTATTCAGTCAAAAATTGATTCATTGAGTTTTTACTAATACTTGAAATTTAACATCCTTATTTCTTTATGTGAAATAATAATTTTATTATTCTATTATTTGATTTTGAAATATATTTTATAAAGTTTTTATCGTGTCTTATAAGCCAGTAATTGTTTTAGTAGGAAGGCCGAACGTAGGAAAATCTACACTGTTTAATCGTTTTACGAAATCCAAGGACGCTTTAGTAGCAAATTTTTCTGGGTTAACAAGAGACAGAATTTACGGTGATGGTGCATTTGGTCAGCATGAGTTTATTATAATAGATACTGGTGGTTTTGAACCATTATCTAAAGATCAAATGTATATGAAAGTAGCTAATCAAACTAATCAAGCTATATTAGAATCTGATATAGTGATTTTCTTGCTCGATGGTAAAGATGGCTTGTGTAACACCGATTATGAAATTGCTAATTTTTTGAGAAAGTTATCTATCAAAAATATATTACTTGTGGTTAATAAATCAGAAGGGAAAACTATTGATACAGTCATAAGTGAGTTTCATGAATTAGGATTTGGATCACCATTTTTGATTTCTGCTTCTCATGGTGATGGTGTTGGACATCTTATAGAAAGTATTTTTGAATCTAAATTAAATTTTATCGATCAAAAATATGATAATGATGTTATTCAAGATATTGATCTAGACAAAAAAATAAGATTGTCTATAGTTGGCCAACCTAATGTTGGTAAATCTACCCTTATTAATAGCATCTTAGGAGAGGAGCGTTTAATAACCTTCGATTCTCCAGGAACAACTCGTGACTCCATAAATGTTAATTTTGATTTTTCAGGAAGATCTTATATATTTATAGATACTGCTGGTATAAGGAGACGTAGCCGTGTGTCAGACTATATAGAGAAATTCTCTGTTGTTAAAACTCTTCATTCTATAGAAAAAAGTAATGTAGTAATGCTAGTATTAGATGCTAATATTGGTATTTCAGATCAAGATGCGCGAATAGCAAGTTATATCTTAGAATCTGGAAAAGCAATTGTTATAGCTATTAATAAGTGGGATTCTATTTCAATAGAAAGGCGTTCTGATATAGAAAGAGAATTTAAAAGAAAATTACACTTTCTCTCATTTGCAAATATGCATTTTATATCAGCATTGAGAAAAACTAATATAAATAGATTATTATTTTCCGTAAATGATGCTTACGATGCTGCATTTGCTAAATTATCAACTCCAAAAGTAACAAGAGTTTTACTAAATGCTACGAAGCAACAGCCACCACGTAAAAATGGTATCTTTGTCCCGAAATTACGTTATGCTCATCAAGGTGGCCAAAATCCTCCTGTTATAGTTATTCATGGTAATTGTTTAACTAATATACAAGATTCATATATGAGGTATTTGGAGTCTTGTTTTAGGAAAGAATTTAAATTATCTGGAACACCTCTTAGGATTCAGTTTAAATCATCTAAAAATCCTTATATTTAGTTTTTTACTATTTAAGATAATGATTGTATGATCAAAACAACGACAAATTATATAAAATATGCTTTTAAAAAATTATTTGTATTTGGACTAAGTATAAACATTTTCATTTTATATTAATCAATAATTTAAAATTCAAAAGATTATATAATTGCATATTTAAAGTCATATTTATGGTGATTAAGCCTTACTTTTAATCTAAATTAGAATTTGAATTAAAACTATAAAAGATAAAGATTTTATGTTAATTTTTAAATTATTATTTAGTTTAAATGTCCGTAAAATAAGAAATTTATATCTAAAGTTGCAGCTTTATTTTCATTTTGCTATTAGAATTGATAAAAAGCTTTTAAAACTAAAATAAATCTATGTTTATAATAAATATATGGGACGTTACTGATGAATAATAAAGGACAAATGCTTCAAGATCCATTCTTAAATATATTGCGTAGAGATCATGTACCAGTTTCAATATATTTAGTTAATGGCATTAAACTTCAGGGACAAGTTGAAGCTTTTGATCAATATGTCGTACTGCTGCGTAATACTGTAACTCAGATGATATATAAGCATGCTATTTCTACTGTTGTTCCTTCCCGTATTGTAGATTTACAATATAACTCTGACTCGGAGTAATTTATTCAAAGCTTCTGGTTTATTAAATTTTATTAATAGGTATATATTTTAATTAATTTTATGCGTGCATTAGTTATTGGTGTTAATTTAAATAACAATAATTTTCAGTGTGATATTGAAGAATTCAGCATGTTGTCACAATCAGCTGGAGCTGATATCGTACATGTTGAATTATCTAGAAGAGACATACCAGATAATAAGTTTTTTATAGGATCTGGAAAAGTTCAAGAAATATTGTCATTGATAGATGATTTGTCTATAGAAATTGTTTTATTTGATCATGCATTATCACCTTCCCAGCAGAGAAACCTTGAAAATATATGGGGTATACGAGTAGTTGATCGAGTATCACTTATTTTAGATATTTTTGCATTAAGGGCAAAAAGCCACGAAGGTAAGCTACAGGTTGAGCTTGCACAATTGCAACATTTATCTACTAGGCTAACTAGATTATGGACTCATTTAGAACGTCAAAGAGGTGGTATAGGCATGAGAGGTCCTGGTGAATCTCAGCTAGAGATGGACCGCCGTATAATTGGTTCAAAAGTAAAGATTTTGAAGGAGCGTATAAAAAAGATTAAATCAAGAAGATTTTCTCAAAGAGGATTACGTGAGCGCAATGGTGCCTTTTCTGTATCTCTTATAGGATATACAAATTCTGGAAAATCTACTATCTTTAATATACTTGCTAAAGATAAAGTATATGTAGCTGATCAATTATTTGCTACTCTTGATATTACTTCTCGACGTATCTGGGTAGGAGATAATGTTGACAAAGATGTAATTTTATCTGACACAGTAGGTTTTATAAGAGATTTGCCACATTCAATAGTTGAAGCATTTCATGCTACTCTTGAGGAAACAGCTAGTGCTGATCTACTATTACACGTTGTAGATTCATCTAGTAAAGATATGTATGATCAAATTGAGAATGTAAATAAAGTCATTAAGGAGATAGGGGCGTCAAATATACCTACTGTTTTGGTATACAATAAAATTGATAAGTCAGAAATTGCTTCTAAAGTAATTTATGACAGTAGTGTGGGGCTTGTAGCAAAGGTTTTTATAAGTGCAGTAAGTCTTGATGGTGTAGATCTCTTGAGAAATGTAATATCTGATGCTAGTAGGGTAATAAGTAATAATGTCTAAGATGCTATTAAATCTAAACGATTCGGAATGTGGTCGTAAACAAGATAGGGAAGAAAAAGTGAAGAACCTATCAAATAATAATTCAATAAATAAAAATATCAACGAAGGTCCTCCTGATTTATCTGAGATATGGGATTCTTTGAATAAAAAAATTAACAATATTTTTGGAAAAAAAAATAATAATCTAGAATCAAATAATTCTGGATATAATGGATTCAATAATAAAAATACTTTTAATATTTTATTCATGTCATTCGTATTATTATTTGTTATATGGATGGCCAGTGGTTTTTTTGTAGTTAAAGAAGGTCAAGTCGCTGTTATTACTAGATTTGGAAAATATTTAAAAACAACTCATGCTGGTTTTAGCTGGATATTCCCAGCTCCAATTGAGAGACATGAGATTGTAAATATTTCACAACTGAGAACATTTGAGGTTGGTTCTAGGGGAGGTTCTAGGAATAAGGTTTTAACAGAATCACTAATGCTAACAACTGATGAAAATATAGTGGATATGCAGTTCGTAGTACAGTATAGGCTAAATTCTGATGGAGCTCCTAATTATTTGTTTAAAACAAGAGATCCAGATGAGTCGGTTCGTCAAGCTGCAGAGACATCCATGCGTGAGATCGCTGGTAAAAAAACTATGGATTTTGTTTTATATGAAGGAAGAACATTAGTAGCATCTGAAGTTCAAAGCCTTATGCAAAAAATATTAGATAATTATAATACTGGCATTCAAATAACAGCAGTAGCTATACAAAATGTTCAGCCTCCAGAACAAGTTCAGGATGCTTTTGATGATGCTGTAAAAGCAGGTCAAGATAGAGAAAGACAAATAAATGAAGGCCAAGCCTATGCTAACCAAGTTGTTCCTTTAGCTAGGGGACAAGCTTTTAGAATAATAGAACAGGCAGAAGGGTACAAAGCAAGAATTATTGGAGAGGCTAATGGTAATGCTTCTCGTTTTACTAGCGTTCTAACAGAGTATGAAAAATCACCAGATGTAACTAAAGATCGTTTGTATTTAGATACTATGAAAGATATATTCTCTAGTGTTAGTAAAGTAATGATAGATTCTGGTAACAACAATTTTATGTTTCTACCATTAGATAAAATGATTCAAAACACCTATAGTGATGATGAAAATTTTAAGTCAAATTTAAATTCGGAGTTACGTAATTATCAAAATATTAATTCTCAATTAGCCAGTAAAAAGCAAGATGGCAGTAAAAAGCAGACATGTTCTGAAAACCTAAAAAATGACTTATCTGTTTCTGAATTGAATAAGTTACAACGCAACCGTTAATATTATATAAAGTTATGCAACGTATATTTTTAATTTTATCTGGAATATTTCTATTAATATCAATTATTGGTTCTACCTTGTTCATTGTTCGTGAACAAAATTACGCATTAGTTTTTTCTCTAGGAGAATTAAAGAGAGAGATTAGCGAACCTGGTTTATACTTTAAATTACCATCACCCTTTCAAAATATTGTTTTTCTTGATAAGAGAATCTTAACAATAGAATCTAAGGATGCTGAAAGAATACAAACTTCAGAAAAAAAGAATTTATTGATAGATTCTTTTGTTAAATGGAAGATAGCAAATCCAAGGTTATTTTATGTTACTTTTGAGGGAAACGAGAGAGCGGCACAAGACAGATTGCAAGCTCAAATCAGAGACGCTCTGAATGCTTCTGTAAATATTAGAACAGTTAAAGAAGTTGTCTCTGTAGAACGGGCTAAAATAATGGCTGAAATATTAAATAATGTTGCTAATAGAGCTGGCCCATTAGGAGTAGAAATAGTAGATGTAAGATTACGTCATATAGAATTTGCTCCAGAGATATCAAAATCTGTTTATATGCGTATGGAGGCTGAAAGAACTCGTGTGGCGAATGAATTAAGATCTATTGGAGCCGCTGAAAGTGAGAAGATTAGAGCAGAGGCAGATAGACAACGTGAAGAAATATTGGCTAAAGCAAATGTTACGGCACAAGAAATTATGGGTAATGCGGATGCATCTGCTAGCGTTATATATTCTTCATCGTATGGAAAAAATAAGGATTTTTACAAATTTTATAAGAGCCTAGACGCTTATAAAGCTTCCTTTTCTACAAAAAACGATGTTATGATAGTAGATCCTAGTTCTGAATTTTTTCAATTTATTAAGAGATCATCAACAAAGTAGTGAATTTATTTTTAAAAGTATTTACTAATATTAATACAATACTTACTTTTATTATGAATATTTTATATTTATCAATTATTGCCCAAGGATCATTATAATGAGTAATTGGTTGCTTCCTGAAAATCTTGCAGATGTACTTCCTATGGAAGCTAGACAAATAGAAGATTTACGTCATAGGTTGTTAGAATTATACAAAAAGTATGGTTTTGAGCTTGTATGCCCTCCTTTAGTAGAATATATAGATTCTTTATTATCTGGAACCGGCAGCGATCTAAATCTGCGTACCTGTAAACTCATTGATCAACTATCAGGTAAAACTATGGGTATTCGTGCTGACATGACTCCACAGATTAGCCGTATAGATGCGCACTTACTAAATCGTAATGGTGTTACTCGATTATGTTACTGCGGTAATGTTTTTCATGCTCGGCCTGCAGATGCTTTGTCTAGTAGAGAGTTTCTTCAGATTGGAGCGGAGATATACGGCCATGCTGGTGCAGAAGCAGATTTGGAAATTATTCAAATGGCTTTAGATACTGTTAATGCTGCTGGTATAACCTTGCCAAGATTAGATTTATCACATCCAGGGATAGTTCGTAGTATCTTAGAACTAGATCATAATGCTTATAGCAATTCTGATTTAGTTGTTTCTCTATTAAGAGAAAAGGATGTTTCTGGTATATCTGAATTAACAAAGAAATTTATAAGACCTGATACTGTAAAGATGCTGCAGTCAGTATGTGCTTTATATGGAAACGTCGATGATGTCATTATAAATGCTCGTAAGATATTACCATCTGTTCCCGGTATTATATCTGCTCTAGATTCATTACAGATTTTGATAGATGCCTTGTTGCCAAACGTGCAATTAAGTATTGATCTTGCTGATGTTTGGGGTTATGGTTATCATTCTGGTGTTAAATTTGCCCTTTATGCTGATGGGTGGAGGGAGGTATTGGTTACTGGTGGTCGTTATGATAATGTCAGTTGAGCATTTGGTAGGGCTAGGCCAGCTACTGGTTTTAGCTTAAATCTGCGTTCATTAGCATCCGGATTAAAACTAGCAAAATCTAAAGCCATATTAGCTCCATGGGGTCGGGATCCTGTATTGTTAGAAACAATTCGTGGTTTACGTAGAAAGGGTGAGATAGTAGTTCAAATACTACCAGGTGATTATCCTGATCAAGATGAATTTTTGTTTGACCGTAGATTAGTTTTATTTGAAGGCATCTGGCAGGTTAGCTATATCTCTTAGTAATCTGGATATATACATATAAACTTATTAAATTTAAATATGATATGAGCAAAAATATAGCAATAATTGGCACTCAATGGGGTGATGAAGGTAAAGGTAAGATTGTTGATTGGCTAACAGATTCAGTCAGTGGTGTTGTCCGTTTTCAGGGTGGTCACAATGCTGGGCATACTCTCTGGATAAATGGCTTAAAAACAGTACTAAGATTAATTCCTTCAGGAATAATGAGATCTCATGTTACTTGTTTTATAGGTAACGGTGTAGTTCTTTCTCCAGAAGCATTATTAAAAGAGATTGCTGAACTTGAATCTGCTGGTATAGATGTTAGATCAAGGCTTCAGATTTCTAATATATGTCCATTAATATTACCTTATCACGTAGCTATAGATAATGCTCGTGAATTACATAGGGGTAAAGAAAAAATAGGTACAACTGGTAGAGGTATAGGTCCAGCTTATGAAGATAAGGTTGCTAGAAGAGCATTAAGAGTACAGGATTTATTTAATGAGACTTATTTTGAAGACTTGTTGCGAGATAATCTAGAGTATCATAATTTTATTTTAGCTAATTATTTTAAAGCAGATATCTTGGATTTCCAAGAGATATTGGATCAGTCTCTAAGTTTTGCTCCTATACTAGCTCCAATGGTTCATGATGTTTCCACTAATTTATTTAATATGCAGCAATCTGGAAATAATTTGCTATTTGAAGGAGCTCAAGGAGTTATTCTAGACGTTGACCATGGAACTTATCCTTATGTTACTAGCAGTAACTGTATTGCAGGTTCTGCTTCAGCTGGATCAGGTATAGGTCCGCAATCTATAGATTATGTATTAGGAATAACTAAAGCTTATACAACTCGTGTTGGATCTGGTCCTTTTCCTACTGAATTATCTAATGAATTGGGATTACATATTGCTACTGTTGGTAAAGAATTCGGATCAGTTACAGGAAGGCCTAGACGTTGTGGATGGTTTGATGGAGCTGCTTTAAAAAGGTCAGTAAGACTTAATGGAGTTTCTGGCTTATGTATTACAAAACTTGATGTGCTTGATGGTTTGAGTTCTATTAAGTTATGTGTAGGCTACCGTTCTGAAGGGAAATTTTGCGACGTTTTACCATATGGATCCTGTGCTGTTTCTAAATTAGAGCCAGTATTAGAAGAAATGCCAGTATGGAATTCTTCGACTGTTGGAATAAAAGAATTTGACAAATTGCCTATTGAAGCTAAACATTATTTAGGAAGGATAGCAGAGATCTGTGGAGTTCCTATAGATTTAGTATCTACAGGTCCTGATAGAAATGAGACTATAGTGCTTCGTCATCCTATTGGTTAATTTACATTTTAAAAATACACAGAAAAGGTCAAATCAATTATATTTGACCTTTTTATTTATTATATGTTTCATTATAAATTTCTAATTTAATTAAAAATTTCTTAATTTTAAAGTGTTTTTGCTAGTATAATAAACCTGTTTCTAGAAATTAATATTTTCAACTTATTAATGTATAGTACATAATTAAATATTATATGTTATGTATGACGTACTATATAAATAGAAATTTTTTAGGAAATCTAACGAATCATTGATCATATTTATTAATAGTTATTATAAAATAGTGTTATAATTCGAAGCTATGTGATATCACTGTAATGTGAATGTTGTTATTGTATCTAGCATATTGCTTGTGGTCCAAATTTTAATAATTTTTTGAGTGTATTATTTCTATGCCTATTGTTAGACTTAAAGAAAATGAACCGTTTGAATCAGCCATGCGACGTTTTAAACGTAATATTGAGAAAACTGGATTATTGACAGAATTAAGATCCAGAGAATTTTATGAAAAACTAACAGCAGAACGCAAACGAAAATTAGCTGCTGCTGTAAAAAGACATTATAAGCGCATCCGTAGTCAGCAACTACCACCACGTATGTATTAGAATCAATTTATTAGTCAGATAGTTGATACCTAGATCTTTTGTTCAGGATTTATTGGCTCATGTAGATATCTTAGATATTGTGTCTAAGTATGTGCAATTAAGGAAAGCTGGCTCTAATTTTGTTGGTTTATGCCCATTCCATAATGAGAAAACTCCTTCTTTTACAGTTAATAGAGTAAAACAAACCTATCATTGTTTTGGTTGTGGAGTTCATGGCGATTGTCTGTCTTTTCTTATGAGTCATTTAGGATTAAGTTTTACTGAGTCAGTGAAATCACTTTCATCTCAAATTGGCTTGGTATTTCCAATGATTGACAATAAGAAATCTCAAGATGAATACAAAAAAGAAAAGTCATATTATAATGTAATGGCTAAGGCCCAGTCTTGCTACTCTCGTTTATTAGATAATTCGTTTGTGGCTATTTCTTATTTAGAAAAAAGAGGTATAAGTCGTGAGTTTATAAAATTTTTTGATTTAGGATGGTCCGATGTTGGGCACAACTCTCTATCTAATATATTCGAAGATTACTATAATAATGATTGTTTAGTTGATGTTGGACTAGTTATTAAAAAATCTGATGAAAATCGGTATGATAGATTTAGAGAACGTATAATGTTTCCTATTAAAAATCAATATGGATCTGTAATTGGCTTTGGTGCTAGGACAATAGCTAATATTCAACCTAAATATTTAAATTCACCAGAAACAGTTATTTTCTCTAAAGGTAGGGAACTTTATGGTTTATGGGAATCTAGAATTAACATAAAATCAAAAGGGCTGATTATTGTAGTAGAAGGATACATGGATGTTATTAGTCTAACTCAGCATGGTATAAATAATGTAGTAGCTACATTAGGAACTTCTATAACAAAAGATCAGATAAAAAAATTATTAATTGTTAGTGAAAAAATAGTATTCAGTTTCGATGGAGATATAGCAGGTAAAAATGCAGCTTGGAAAGCTCTTTTGTTATGTATTTCAGAAATAAAAGATGGCAATGAAATCCGTTTTCTGTTTCTAAAAGATGGATACGATCCTGATTTATATATTAAAGAAAATGGTAAAGATGTTTTTGAGAATTGTTTAAAAAATTCTATACCACTATCTAAGCTATTAATAGATACTTATATTAATAAATATTCAATTAATGAAGCAGAAGGTAGAGCTGCTTGCTGGACTGAAATAAGTAAAATATTAAAACATATGCAAAATTGTCCTATGTTAAGAATTCAGATCGAAAAAGAAGCTTCACAAATTCTTAATTTTAGTAAAAATGATTTTAATAATCTAACGGATAATAATTACTCATATACAAATAAATCAATTTATAATAAAAATTCGCAAAATATAACCAATAGTTCTAAATCGCGAAATAAATATTCAATAGGTATAAAGTCTAAACCATCTTTTATGAAAAGACTACTTTATCTATTGCTATCTAACTTAACGTTGATTGATCATATTGGTGATCAACAATTAGAAATTTTGGATAAAAATCCAGATCTAAAAATAATTAAAGATCTATTATTATTAGCTGAAAATACAAGCTATAAAGATTTAGATTCTATAAAGAAAATTGTAGACCCTAATTCAGAATTAGGAATAGCTATAAATAGTTTTATACAGGAAGATCTACTTTATAAGAATAAATTGCCAAACCCTTTAAAAGAATGGGAGGATTCTCTTTTGCTTATAGAGTATCAGTCTATAAGCAATGAAATGAGAATTCTTGTTGAAAATGGCTTGTCCTCAGAAGAGGATATAGAAAAATATAAAGATTTATCAAAAAGAATAATATCTATTAAGGCAATAAATAACTCGTAATTATCTATTTTTTTAATATCTACTAATTCTAAATTATATTTTTTGTGCGGTAATATATGCTTGAAATTTTATTACGCATGTTAAATATCTATTCTATTTGTTCATAATAATTTTAATGTCACGGAAGCTATATGAGCCTTATTAAATCTAATGAAAAAAATATTTCGAGGATCAGTACATCTAGAAAGAAAGATAAAAAACCTATAGATGGTGATAATCTAAATGTGGAAAGCAATAATTCTGGAGATTTTTTGATTAGCAGTGAAGATCTAGATGATCAATTTTTTGAAGCCGATAATTCTAAAAATAGTTCTAAGAAGATTATTAATAATACTGATGATCATGAAAACGATTCTTTTGACGAAATAGAAGAAAATGATGTTGATATTCTCCCTTATCTAAAGGTTCAAAAGAGGATTAATAGAAAAAGAAAAAATGAACAGAAAGATTTAGTTTTAAATAGAAAACCTATTTCTCAAGAGGAGTATGAAGAACGCAGAAATGTTCTTAAATCTTTAATTAAGTTAGGTAAAGATAGGGGTTATCTTATCTACAGCGAGATTAATGATAGTTTACCAGATGATCTAGTAGACGCTGAATCTATTGATAGTATAGTTAGCACTTTTGGAGATATGGGAATTACAGTTTATGACCAGGCACCAGACGTAGATACACTGTTAATGAATGAGAATGCAGCGTTGGCTTCTAACGATGATGATGTCAAAGATGAAGCAGAAGCAGCTCTAACAACTGTTGATTCTGATTTTGGAAGAACTACTGATCCAGTAAGAATGTATATGCGAGAAATGGGTATAGTAGAACTACTGACTCGTGAAGGTGAGATAGAAATAGCAAAAAGAATAGAAGATGGCTTAAAACATATGATTATGGCCATCTCTTCTTGTCCGATAATAGTGGATGATATTTTACAAAATATAGAAAAAATTCATAATGAACAAATACCAATAGATGATGTTATTGATGGATTGATTGACCCGGAGGACGGTGAAGAATATGCAGGTATTGGAGTTGCGGACAATAATAATTTTGATGATCCAGTTGCTGGCGGGATGTCTATTAAACAATTAGAAGAATTAAAAGCAAAGAGCCTATTAAAATTCAGCAATATTTCTGAAATTTATAAACAAATGGGAGATAATTATAAAAAAAATGGATATCGCTCGGAAAAATATTTTGATATGCTTAGATCAATACAAGAAGAATTGCTTGGCGTACGTTTTACAGCAAAAATAGTAGAAAGGCTTGCTGATTGCATAAGATCGTATGTAGATAAAATAAGACAAATAGAGAGATCTATATTAAATATTTGCGTAGATAAAGTTGGTATGGCAAGAGATTATTTTATAGGCTCATTTGTTAACAGTGAGATAGATCTCAATTGGATAATTAATGAAATAGAATTTGGTAATAGCTATTCTGAATCATTGAAGAATTATGTTCCTATAATACAAGATTTACAAAAAAAACTAATTGATCTTCAGAGAGAGATTCTTTTGCCGATTAGTGAATTTAAAGAAATTAATAAAAAAATGACCATGGGTGAAGCTATGGCAAGAAAAGCAAAAAGGGAAATGATAGAAGCTAATTTACGTCTAGTAATCTCAATAGCAAAAAAATATACCAATAGAGGTTTACAATTCTTAGATCTTATACAGGAAGGCAACATAGGCTTAATGAAGGCAGTTGATAAATTTGAATATCGTCGTGGTTATAAATTCTCAACATATGCTACATGGTGGATTCGTCAAGCAATTACAAGATCAATAGCAGATCAAGCTAGAACAATTCGTATTCCTGTTCATATGATAGAAACTATAAATAAAATGAATCGTATAAGTCGTCAAATTTTACAAGAAACTGGTTTTGAGCCAGATCCATCTGTAATTTCTCAGAAAATGGATATACCTGAAGAGAAAATAAGAAAAATATTAAAAATTGCTAAAGAGCCTATATCAATGGAAACTCAAATAGGTGACGATGATGATTCTCATCTAGGTGATTTTATAGAAGATACAACAACATTAGCTCCTTCTGATTCTGCTTTACATGGATCAATGAAAAATATTGTAAAAGAAGTGTTAGACTCACTGACTCCAAGAGAAGCGAAAGTACTTCGAATGAGATTTGGGATAGAAATGAATACAGATCAAACTTTGGAAGAAGTTGGGAAGCAATTTGATGTAACCAGAGAAAGAATTAGGCAAATAGAAGCCAAGGCACTAAGAAAATTACGTCACCCTAGCAGAGCAGATAAACTCAAAAGCTTTTTAGATAATAAATAAAAACATCTTTTAATTAGTTTATTTTTATATTATAATTTAAAAAAGTTTGGGCCTCTAGCTCATGCCTGGTTAGAGCAGCGGACTCATAATCCGTTGGTGCCGAGTTCGACTCTCGGGGGGCCCACCAAGTATTATTCATGTATAATTGCTGATACAACTTATATTGAGAGTTGTTTTTATCTTATGATAAATAAAAATCAACAAATATTATGTTTATCATTGATATAGCTAATTAATAATTCTATACAGTTGGATCACTTTAATGTAGATTCAATAGTTTTTACTCAAAAAGAATAATGTCAATTAGATATGATTAATCTTATTTTTAATAATAAATTTATAGCTAATCTAAATTCTGCAATATCAATTTATCCTAAAATCTGTTTATTCTTGCCCTAGATATTTATATATAAAAATATCTAGTAAATACCGTTTAATTGATTGTTGTTTTGTTGTAATTTGTCGATTCCAATAATTTATATTGTTTGAGCGATAGCTGAAGCATTATTTACGCTTTAAATGATACAGATTAAAAAATTATGAAACCTATTATAAATAAAATGTCAAATTAACTTATGTTTTTTGAATTTCTATATATCTTTGTGGAAAATTAAAAAACATTTTATTTTTATTTGATATATATATTTATTTACGGATGATTTTAGTAATTATACTTGAGCATAACTTTTTTATTAGTAATTTAAAAATCAAAATATAATATGGATTATAATAAAAATGGATAATGTGTATTATAGCTATTTTTTTAAAAAATAACTTTTAAAATTTAATAATAAAATCATTCGAATAAATTCAAATTTGGAGGCAGTATTGATTACTAAAACAAAGAAAAAGAAATCTATTTCTAAAATAGACTTCGAAGCTGCCATGTCTGAATTAGAAAAGCTAGTAGCTTCAATGGAAGCTGGTGATATAACTCTTGATAATTCTTTAATTCTATATCGTCGAGGTGTTGATTTAGTTCGTTTCTGTCAAAATCAATTATCTAAAGCAGAGCAAGAGATAAAATTTTTAGATGAAGAGGTATTAAAGCCATTAGATGATGATTTATTAAAAGAAGATAAATTTTAATGAATGAGAACAATTTATCATTTTCTGACTGGATATCAAATATTATGAACAACATAAATGATAACCTAAATAAAATATTGCCAGATTATGATTCAAGTTCATCTATATTACAGAAAGCTATGAGATATTCAACTGTATCTGGTGGTAAACGTATACGTGCTTTACTTGTTTATGCATCATTCATTGCTTCTAATGATTATTTAGTTGAAAAAGATGATATCTTGATTGCTTTGGATAAGGCAGCTATTGCCATGGAACTGATTCATTCATATTCTTTGATTCACGATGATCTTCCTTCAATGGATAATGATTGCACAAGAAGAGGAAAACCTTCTAGCCACATAGTATTCGGAGAGGGAATTGCGATACTAGCCGGAGATGCACTACAATCACTAGCTTTTGAATTACTTTCCAGAATTTCAATTTCTCATGAAACTAGATTAAATCTTATAAAAAATCTTGCTCAATCTGCTGGTTATTTAGGTATGTCTGGAGGACAAGCTATAGATTTAGATAATATAGGTAATAATATCTCTTATGATCAATTAAAAAATATGCACTCAATGAAAACCGGAGCGATTATAGCCTGTAGTATAAAATTCGGTTACCTATTAGCTGGAGCTAATCAAATTGTGCGTTGTATGCTTGATGATTTTGCAAATTATCTAGGTATAATATTTCAGATTGTTGATGATATTATTGATGTAACTTCTAGTGGCGAACAACTTGGTAAAACAGCAGGTAAAGATCATAAATATAATAAGCCTACATATGTATCTATATTTGGAATTGTAGAATCAAGAAAAATATTAGATGAACTTAAAAATAAAGCTATAAATACAATAAAACCAATGGATTCATCTAATAAAAGATTATTGGAAATGCTTGATTTAATAGTTTGCAGAAATCATTAAAGATTAAATAAACATCGATATAAGAGTTTTAAATGGCTACTAATTTATTGGATAGTATTTCATCACCTTGTGATTTAAAAAAATTAAATAATATTGAACTTAAAAATCTTGCAAAAGAATTAAGGCAAGAAATTTTAGAATTAGTTTCTAAAACTGGTGGTCATTTATCATCTAATTTAGGAGTAGTCGAATTAACATTAGCCATTCATTATATTTTTGATGCTCCTTTTGATCGTATTGTATGGGATGTTGGGCATCAATCATACGTTCATAAGATACTAACAGGACGTCGTGGGTCAATGAACACATTAAGGCAGTATAATGGTATATCTGGTTTTCCTAATAGACTAGAGTCTTGTTATGATGCTTTCGGCACAGCTCATTCTTCAACATCTATTTCTGCTGCTTTAGGTATGGCAGTAGCAGCTAGAGCATTTAATATAGACAGAAATAATATTGCGATTGTTGGTGATGGAGCAATCTCATCGGGAATGTCATTTGAGGCCCTAAATAATGCAAATAACATAAAAGATATAAACCTAACAGTTATATTAAATGATAATCATATGTCTATTTCGGAGCCAGTTGGTTCTTTAAATAATTATTTTTCTCAATTAATGAATGGCCGCTTTTATGCTAAGGCTAAAAATGTTGGTAAGGTTGTCCTGAAACATATACCATCAGTGCTAAAATTAGCTAAGTCTTTAGAAAGCCATGCTAAAGATATAATAAAAACAAACATAATTTTTGAAGAATTTGGTTTTAAATATTTTGGTCCAATAAATGGTCATAATATAGATGATTTAATATATGAGTTAAATAAAGTTAGATCTTGTCCAGGACTGAAATTATTGCATATTGTTACAAAAAAAGGAAAAGGTTATAAATTAGCTGAAAAAGATCCAATTCTTTATCATGGTCCTGGTAAATTTAATATTAATACTGGTATTAAATTAACAGAAAAAAACATTACTAAAACATTTACTAATATTTTCAGTGAATGGATCTGTGACATGGCCCGTAGTGATAATAGATTAATTGCTATAACTCCAGCGATGAGTGAAGGTAGTGGATTGGTTAAGTTTGAGGAATTATTTCCTGAAAGATATTTTGATGTTGGTATATCTGAACAACATGCCATTACTTTTGCTGCTGGTATGTCATGCGAAGGCTTAAAACCAGTAGTTGCTATATATTCAACTTTTTTACAAAGAGGATATGATCAATTTATACATGATGTTGCTATTCAGAATTTAGATGTTACTTTTGCATTGGATCGTGCAGGAATAGTTGGGTCTGATGGTCCAACTCATGCTGGTAACTATGACATAGCATTTCTTCGTTGTATTCCTGGCATGGTAATAGCAACTCCTTCTGATGAAAATGAAGAAAGGATATTATTAAATACTTGTTATAAATATCAAGGACCTTCTTCTGTAAGATACCCTAGAGGTAATGTAACCGGAGTTGAAGTAAATATAAGCTTAGATACAGTAGAAATCGGTAAAGGATTTATAAGAAAAATAGGTAAAAATATTGCTATATTGTGTTTTGGTACTTTATTACAAAAGGTATTGGATGTTGCTGATCGTTTAAATACTAGTGTAGTGGACATGAGGTTTGTTAAGCCAATTGATCATGAAATGATATTAAATATAAGTAAAAATCATAAGGCTATAGTTACAGTTGAAGATTCTTCTATAATGGGTGGTGCTGGTAGTGCTGTGCTAGAAATATTACAGAAATTTAATTTATTAATACCCGTTTTACAACTTGGGATACCAGATTACTTTATTCCTCATGGAGATACAAATATATTAATGTCTAGTATAGGTTTGGATGTATATGGGATTGAGAATTCGATACGTTCTCGTTTTTATGATTTGCTCGATTGAGTAATACATATATTTTATTAGATGTGTATTTTTATTTTTCAATAAAGTGTATATTATTCTGTATCTTAGTTAAAACCATATTAATTTTATCAAGAAATGAAAACAATCAAATCAACTTTAGAAAATATTTCAGAAATACCTGATATACAGGATTTAGTAGATACTAGATGTATTCCTATTAGCAGGGTAGGTGTGCATAACGTACGCTTTCCTATAACTGTTTTAGACAAGAACAATAATATCCAAAATACTGTTGCTAACTGGACTATGACTGTTTCTTTACCTGCTAATAAGAAAGGCACTCATATGTCACGTTTCTTAGTTTTACTAGAAAAATTCAAGAATAGATTGATGGATTTATCTAGCTTCTCTGAAATGAACACAAATATGTTAAATTTATTAAATTCAGAAAACGGTGATATTAGTGCCTCTTTCCCTTTTTTCCTAGAGAAAAAAGCACCTGTCTCTAACGTAAGTAGTTTGATGAGTTACGATGTTCAGATAAACATACGCACTTTTTATAATAAAACTGAATTTGAAATAGTGGTTGTTGTACCAGTCACAAGTTTATGTCCATGTTCAAAAGCTATTTCTGAATATGGTGCTCATAATCAAAGATCTAATATTACATTATCTATAACTTCTAATAAATTGTTAAGCATTCACATTGAGGATCTCATAACTTTAGTAGAAAAAGAAGCATCATGCGAACTTTGGAGTATATTAAAAAGACCTGATGAGAAATACGTTACAGAGTACGCATATAATAATCCAAAATTTGTAGAAGATTTAGTGCGTGATCTAGCTTTTCGGATAGATACGATATTTCCTTATATAAGCAAATATCGCGTAGAAGCAGAAAATTTTGAATCTATACATAATCATTCTGCATATGCTGTGATAGAAAAAAAGATTAATAATTAGGTAAATAAAAATATATGCATAGTACACAAATATTGTATATAATTTAGCCTACTGTCTGTTATTTATTTTCCTGCCAGACTAATTGTTTAGCTGGCTTTTTTAGTTTGATTTCCATCTTTAAAAGAATCTGTCTAAATTATCCATTAGGAGTTAATTGTGCGTGATTATGAAATTGTTTTTATTATACACCCTGACCAAAGTGAACAGGTTCCAGTTATGCTCAAGAGATATCAATCACTTGTTACTGAGAAAGGTGGATTGATACATCGTACTGAAGATTGGGGACGCCGTACACTGGCTTATCCAATACAAAAATTGGTTAAAGCACATTACATATGTATCAACATAGAATGTGATAATAGTACACTATCTGATCTAGAAAATTCATTTCGTTATAATGATGCTGTGTTAAGATACTTGCTTATAAAGACCAAAAAACCTCATACTAGCCCTTCTATAATGATGAAAACTGTTGAGAAAGAAGTAGTATCTAAGGACTCATCAGAAAATTCTGAAGATGTATAGTTTAATCATATAGTATGAATAATCTAGAGATTGATGTAACTTTTATAGAAAATAAAGGTTTACGCTATACTAAAACTGGGATTCCCGTTTTAGAAATGCTACTAGAGAATTATTCAAAGGTCATGGAGTCAGGTCTTGAGCGTGAAGTTAGATTTCAAATACTTTCTGTCGCTATAGGGTATATAACTGATATTTTGATTAATATGCCCATAGGTTGTAAATTTAGCGCCAAAGGTTTTATAGCTCCAGCTTACAGAGGTTCTGCCTTGTTAAAATTTCATTTACAAGAAATTTATAATACATAATAAAATATATAAGATATACTGCAACATCTGACATTTTAGTAAAAGCATATGAAAGATGCTTTATTAATAACAAATGTTTTAGTGGATGATAGTAGTTATCATAAAAATAAAAGGTGTAAGAAATGTCATTCTTTGGACACACGAAAGAAAAACGTAAATTTGTACAGCAAAATCCTTTATTTAAACGTCGTAAATTTTGTAGATTCACTGCAGCAAAAGTTGATGAAATTGATTATAAAGATACGGATACGTTGAAGGATTTTATACAAGAAAATGGAAAAATAATCCCATCTCGTCTTACCGGCACTAGGGCAATTTATCAGCGTCAGTTAAGTTTAGCTATTAAACGAGCACGTTTTCTAGCTTTATTGCCTTATACAGATAATCATAACTAATTAAGCGAGCTAATTAAAATGGAAGTAATTTTATTAGAGAAAGTTTCTACTCTAGGAAATTTAGGCGATATAGTTCGCGTCAAAAACGGTTACGCTAGAAACTTTTTAATACCAAATAAAATAGCCAAAAGAGCTACTAAAGTAGCTATAAAAGAATTCGAAAACAAAAGGTCAGAATTAGAAAAAATCCAATTAAATAAATTGAATGATGCTAAGGAGCTTGCTGACAAGCTAGATGGATTTGTAATGCGAATTTCTCAAAAATCTAGTGTAGATGGTAAATTGTTTGGTTCTGTTAATAACATAGATATAGTGCATAATCTGAAGAAATTTGGATTTACCTCTATAGAAAAAACACAAATTTATTTATCGGAAAATCATATAAAGACTATTGGTGAGTTTGTAGCAAAAATAAAACTCCATCCTGACGTAGAAAAAGAAATTTCAATAGTAGTTACTAGGGAAGAATTATAAAAACAAAGCTGCCAGTGTCAACTGGCTTTTTGTTTAATTAATTTGATAATTCTTGATTGCTCTCATAATCTAAAGTGCTGTTATAATTGTTGTGTAAACTAAAATAGTGCTTGTATTGTTCAATAAAATATGACTATTAACGATAATAAATTAGACTATTTGCGAACACCACCAAATTCTATTGAAGCAGAACAATCCGTGCTTGGTGGTCTATTGATCGATAATAGCACTTGGGATAAAATAAGTGGCGTTATAACCGCTGAAGATTTTTATAGACACGAGCACCGTACTATATGGAAACATATTGATTCTTTAATAAATCTAGATAGACCAGCAGATGTAATTACTGTAAATGATTCTATAGTAAATTCTGGAAAAACAAATGATATCGGTGGTATAGAATACCTGAATTCTTTGGCACACAATACTCCATCAGCGGCTAACATAACAAGATATGCCGAAATAGTTCGTGAGCGTTCAATTTTGAGGAAATTAGTAGCTATCTCTGATGAGATTTCAGAAATAGCTTTAAATCCAAAAGGTAAAGAAGCAAGGCAGATATTAGATGAAGCTGAGGCCAAAGTTTTTAAAATTGCGCAGGATAAATCTTCTAACTCTGCTGGTTTTCAAGAAATACAACCATTGCTAGCTCAAGTGGTAGAAAGAATTGATGAGTTATATCATAGAGAAGGTGATACTGATATAACAGGCGTTCCAACTGGATTCATAGATTTAGATAAAATGACATCGGGTTTACAACCGGGAGAATTAATAATTGTTGCTGGTAGACCATCTATGGGCAAAACAGCTTTTTCTATGAATATAGGAGAATACGTTGCCATTGAACATGGTCTTCCAGTCGCCGTTTTTTCCATGGAAATGGGAGCTTCTCAACTTGCAATGAGAATGTTAGGCTCTATAAGTAAAGTTGATCAACATAAGATGCGTACCGGTAAATTATCAGAAGAAGATTGGCCCAAAATTACAGATGCTATTCAAGCAATGCAGGATATTCAATTGTATATAGATGAGACTCCAGCATTAAATGTAATTGAGGTTAAAGCCAAGACAAGGAGATTATCTAGACAATGCGGTCAATTGGGATTAATAATCATAGATTATATGCAGCTAATGTCTGGAAGCGGAGAAGAAAATAGAGCTACAGAAATTTCTGAAATTAGTAGATCATTGAAAAGTTTAGCTAAAGAACTCAATTGTCCGTTGATAGCTTTATCACAGTTGAACCGTAGTTTAGAACAGCGTCAGAACAAGCGACCAGTTATGAGCGATCTTAGAGAGTCAGGTGCTATAGAACAAGATGCTGATCTTATATTGTTTATATACAGGGATGAATTCTATAATCAAGACTCTCAGGAAAAAGGAATAGCCGAAATAATAATAGGTAAACAAAGAAACGGTCCTGTAGGAACAGTGAAGCTTACATTCCAAGGTCATACAACTAGATTTTTGAATTATGCAAGTAGTATATGAATTATTAAATTTTGCAATTAAATTTAGAAATCATCTTTATTGCTGAAACTAAAGAATCATCATTGGCTTTATTCTTCCATGATATATCAAAAGCTGTTCCATGATCAACACTTGTTCTAAGAAATGGTAGTCCTATTGTAACATTCACACCATGATCAATACCTAAATATTTTATAGGGATTAGTCCTTGATCATGATATTGAGCTACTACCATATCAAATTTACCTAATCTAGCCATCATAAAAATAGTATCTCCAGGCAATGGTCCAGAAAGAAGTATCCCTTCATTACGAGCTATCTCGATAGCTGGTTTTATAATATCTATTTCTTCTGTCCCAATTATACCATTCTCACCTGCATGAGGATTAAGACCAGCAACTGCAATGTGCGGATTCTCTATACTCATCATATTACAAGCTTTATATGCTAATCTTATAGTATCTATTTCTTTTTCTATAGTAATAATATTAGGGATATCTACTATAGGTACATGTATGGTAACTAACATAACTTTAATCAGATCATTTATCATTAGCATTGCATATTTTTTTGTATTTGTTAGCTCTGCTAATATTTCAGTATGTCCTGGATATTTAATACCAGCTTTAAACAATGCTTCTTTGCTTAATGGTGATGTAACTATAGAATTTATTTTCTTGTTAATTGCGTCTTTTACTGCAGTTTCAACATACATATAAGAATGATAACCAGCTATAGAACTAACTGTTCCTGGTCGAAAATATTTTATATTCATCTCATTACAACAGTTTACGACGTACAAGGAATCATTATCAAATGATATACTTTCTATGTCATTAGAGTTTATTGTTATTATATTTATATCGTGTCCTAACAGCTTTGAGGCCTTAGATAATACGAACTTATCACCATAAACAACACAAGACTTTAAATATTTTTTTAGATATGCCTTGATTATAATTTCAGGGCCTATCCCAAAAGGATCTCCCATGGTAATACCAATCGGTAAATTATTCATAACTGCGCTTTATAATAAATTAAATATAAATTTCAAGATTCACTTTATCTAAAGAACTTCAAATGTCTTGAATATGATGATTAATTTTTACAGATATCTATCTTTAAACAATAAAGCCTTCTTTATTTGTTTAAAAGTTTAATCTATCTAGAAATTTTATCATATATATTTTTTCATAATTGCGTTATATAAATGAAATAGGATTTCATCCTTATATGGAATTAAAGTTAAATGTATTCAAATTTTATGCATATATTGATTACTAGATTTAATAAAATTTCTAGATATAATACAAATTAATATGTTTTTAATGAATCAATTGCTGAATATTTATATTTTATTTTGTACGTTCTGCATAATTGTATTTTTAATTTCATGATGCTCTTATCTCTTATAGATTCAAAAACAAAATCTAATTTTTTAAAATTAATGCATATTATTTTAATCTCCAAGTATTAATGCGATTAATACTTGTCTGTCTTGCATTAGCATGGCGTTATATGTATATACTGCTGATTGTGTTTTCATTATTTCAATGCCTATGCCAATATTTGATACAATATTTGTTATATTATTAATTGTTTCACCATTATATTTATTACCAGCTCCTATCAATATGAATTCTATGGGTTTTTTTGAATTATCTGGATATCCGATGGATTCAAGCATATAAAGTAGAATTTTATAATTTATATTATGTACATCTAATATATCCCATTTCAATATTTTGCCGTTTTTACTAAATAAAATATTATCTGTATAGATGATCCCATTAATACTTATAGATCCTTCTTTATACGAATTTATAACATTATTTGATGTGTTATTTTCATAATGCAATTTCAAGAGTATTTCCTATAAAAAGTTAAAATACTAATACTTATATGTTTCTCATGATATTATAAATACGTGGATAATATTTCAAAAATGCATAAACTGAAAACATATTAAAATTGATCTCACATTCAAAAGATATAATTTCCGTGGACAAGTATTGTACGCTCATTCTTACTAAAGATTAAAATAAAATTGTATAAATTTTCACTTATAATAAAGGTAAAATTAATAATTAAATAAATAGAATATAGATATTTATAGATTTTTAATCATGTTTTTTCTGATATTCATATTATTTATCATATGTTGCCTTGGAATATTTTATTAAAGGATAGGTATATTAAATGAACTCTGTTAAAGTTGGTCTACTTGGTATGGGTGTTGTTGGTAGTGGCACATGGACTGTTTTAGAGCGAAATGCAAAAGAAATAGCTCGTCGTGCTGGTAGCATTATAGAGATAACTAAAATTGCTGCACTAAATGTTGAACATGCTCAATCTTTAGTCAATAGCAAAGTAAAAATAACTAAAGATGCTTATGAGGTAATAAAAGATCCAGATATAGATATAGTTGTAGAGTTAATTGGTGGTGACAAAATAGCCTTAGATCTAGTTATGGCTGCAATTGCTAATGGAAAACATGTTGTGACTGCTAATAAAGCTCTCTTAGCTAAGCATGGCAATAAGGTTTTTGCTAAAGCATCCGAGCACGGTGTAATGGTTGCTTTTGAAGCAGCTGTAGCAGGTGGAATTCCTATAGTAAAATCAATAAGAGAAGGCCTAACAGCTAATCGTATTGAGTTTGTTGTTGGTATTATAAATGGCACAACAAATTTTATTTTATCAGAAATGCGTTCTACAGGATTACCTTTTAATGACGTTTTAAAACAAGCACAAGAACTTGGGTATGCTGAATCTGACCCAACATTTGATATTGAAGGGGTTGATGCTGCTCATAAATTAACATTACTAGCATCTCTAGCTTTTGGTGTTCCAATACAATTTGAGAAATCGTATATAGAAGGTATTTCCAACTTATCTTCAGATGATATAGTTCATGCAGAAAGACTGGGATATCGGATAAAATTACTAGCTATCACAAAACGTAAGGCTGAAGGTATAGAGCTGAGAGTTCACCCAGCACTTATTCCTTCAGGATGTTTATTGTCTAACGTAGAAGGTGCTATGAATGCAGTATTAGTAAAAGGTGATGCTGTTGGTCCAACTTTATACTATGGTCAAGGTGCTGGTGGAGAACCAACTGCCTCTGCAGTAATTGCTGATCTAATCGATATCACAAGACTACATACTGCTGATCCTGAGAATAGAGTTCCACATCTAGCATTTCAACCCGAATCATTATGCAATATACCTATACTACCAATTGAAATGGTATCTACCTCATATTATTTACGCATGAGAGTTAAAGATAGACCAGGGGTATTGGCAGATATATCTAAAATATTATCAGATCTCAATATATCTATTGGGTCTATGATACAACAATGTTCAGATACAGAAAACGAAGCAGATATTATATTTATAACACACGATTCTATTGAAAAAAACATAAACATATCTATAAAGAAAATTGAATCTTTAGAATTTATGTGTTCTAAAATCACTCGTATAAGAATAGAAAATATCAGTTAGTAAAATATAAACACCTACTTGTGTTTTATATTTAGTAGGTGTTTATATAAGATCTTAATAATATATTTACTTCATCACTAGAACCTAATATTACACTGGTACGTTGGTGTAATTTTTCTGGAATGATTTCTAAAATTCTTTTATTTCCGTTGGAGGCAATTCCTCCTGCTTGTTCAACCAAAAAAGCCATAGGATTTGCTTCATACATAAGTCTAAGTTTTCCAGGAATACTAGGATTTCTAGAATCCCATGGATATAGAAAAATTCCACCTCTAGTCATGATTCTATGGACATCAGCAACCATTGATCCAGTCCACCTCATGTTATAGTTTTTGCGTAAAGGACCATCAGTTCCAATTAGACAATCTTGCACATAGTTATATATGTTTTCGTCCCAATGCCTTGAGTTAGATGAATTTATAGAAAATTCATTTGTGCAATTAGGTATATTCATGAGTTTATTATCAAGAATCCATTCGTTTATATTTTTATCTAGAGTAAAACTATGTACACCTTTGCCTAAAGAAATAACAATACTGGTCTGAGGCCCATATATTGCATAACCTGCTGCTATCTGATTTATACCTGGTTGTAAAAAATCATTAATAATTATTTCTTTGTTATTATTAATTTTTCTATTAATTCTCAATATGGAAAATATTGTTCCTACAGAAATATTGACATCTATATTAGAAGATCCATCTAAAGGATCGAACAGTAGTAAATAATCACCAGTTTTATAGTCATCTGGTATTCTATAAAAATCTTCCATTTCTTCCGAGGCTAGGCCAGCAAGACTACCTATACAATTATTTTCATCTACAATAATATCATTAGCTATAACATCTAATTTTGCTTGCATTTCTCCTTGAACATTTATCTTGTTATATTTTCCGAATATATTATTCAAATTTCCTTTGTCTAATAGATTACTAATTTTCCGACAAGATACTGCAATATTTTTTATCAAACCAGATAACTGGGAGTCATTCATTAACGATGTATATTCTTTATATAAGAATTCTAGCAAAAAATTATTATTCAAATCTATCTCCTTATTTTATTGTTAAAGATTTTTCAACTATTTCAAGAACATTTCTAGAAATATCTCTTTTATTATAAATCTCTAAGAGAGATGTTTGTGCTTTATCTTTTAGATTAGGAATTAAACTTGACCAATTATCTAAAACACGAACTAAGCTAGATGATAATTCTTGATTTAAAGAATCAAGTACTATCACTTGTTCTGACCAAAAATTATATCCTGATCCATCTGCATTATGCATTCCTCTTGCATTATTTATACAAAACTGAAATATCAAAGAACGGACTCTATTTGGATTTTTAAATGTAAAATATTTGTTACTCATAAGTTCTTTTATATCATTTAAATTTTTCTTTCTAGAAGCTGCTTGGACCGAAAACCATTTATCCATTACGTAGCTATTTTTATACCATTTATTATAAAAAAAAGATAATAATTCATTAGATATATTTGAATCTCCAAAATCTATAATGTTTGATAACAATTCTATACAATTAGTCATATTTTTAGATTTATAAAAATGTTTTTCAAAAATATTAAACATATCAGAAGTATTACTAGCCATTATATATCTTGCAGATAAATTTTTTAGCATTCTCTTATGATATAAATCTATAGAATACGTATTATCACAATCTTGATTATCAACGAACGTATTTTCCCATAAAGGTAGTAGATATTCACCTATTTTTCTAATCAATAAGTCGCGAGCTATAGCTATAGCAGATGGATTAATTATAGGCAAACGTTCTGCTATCGTTTTTTCGTTTGGAATAGTTAATATTTTTGCTTTATAACCACAATATAGATTCTTATTATTTATAATTTTATTATATATATATATTAAATCACTATTAATCTGTATATCTAATCCACAATTAATTTGATCTAATATACTAAACACCTGAGCTATCGATAATTCTTGAACGGCTTCCCATTTTGCAAAATAGTCATTGTCATGCAAAGCTATAATCTTAAGATCATTATTCTTATATTCGTATTTAACTTTCACTGGTGCTGAAAAATTTCTTAACAAAGACAATACAGGCAAATCAGATATTTCTTCAAAAATCCATTTTTGTTTTTTTTGAAAAAATTTCAGAGTGATAGTTTCACCATCTATAGATAGATTTTTATCTTTAGAAAAAATTTTATATGGATTACCATTTTTATCAAGTATAGAAATAGAAAATGGTATGAAAAACGGTTCTTTTTCTTTATTTTCTTCTTTTTCAGAGCCCACATTGTTACAATATTGTGATAAAGTTATAGTACAAGATTTTGATTCATGTTTATAGTCCATCTTTACTATTACAGTAGGTGTTCCAGCTTGGGTGTACCAGTTCTTAAAATTTTTAAAATTAGTACTATTATGATTCTTTGAGTAGTATATTGATTCAACTATATTAATAAAATCCTCACACGTCACTGCCATACCATCATACAATTGGAAATATTTATCCATTGCTGCTCGAAATCCTTCGGTGCCTAATAAATTATGTTGCATCCTTATTATCTCGGCCCCTTTTTCATATATAGTTGGAGTATAAAAATTACTAATTTCTTTATAATTATCTGGTCGAACAGGATGTGCCATGGGACCTGAGTCTTCTGGAAATTGATTTGAGCGTAAATATATAACATCATCTATGCGTTTTATGGCACGAGCGCTAATAGACATATCGCCATTCAAATTTTTAGATACCATATCAGAAGTAAATTCTTGTTCTCGAAAAACAGTTAATCCTTCTTTAAGGCTGAGCTGAAACCAGTCTCTACAAGTAACTCTATTTCCGGTCCAATTATGAAAATATTCATGAGCAATAGTTGATTCTATATTGTTGTAATCATAGTCTGTTGATGTTTCATGACTTGATAAGATATATGATGAGTTAAATATATTTAATCCTTTATTTTCCATTGCTCCCATATTAAAATCACGTACAGCTACCAACATAAATCTATCGAGGTCCAATTCAAGGTTATATTTTTTCTCATCCCATCTAATAGCATTTATTAATGATTGCATCGCCCATTCTGTGTAGCAAATTGATTCTTCACTATATATTTGTAATTTAATATTACGGCCGCTTATAGTTTTTATACTTCTTTCTCTAATATTAAAATTACCAACTACCAATGCAAATAGATAACTAGGTTTTGGGAAAGGATCTATCCATTTTGCCTCAGTGATATTATTGCTAATATCTTTTTTATATAATAAATTACCATTTGATAGAAGTATTGAGTATTTTTTGTTAGCCCTTACTGTAACAGTATACCTTGACATAACATCAGGACGATCTGCAAACCAAGTTATTCTTCTGAATCCTTCTGGTTCGCATTGAGTAAAGAAATTACCGTTTGATATATATAATCCGATCATCGAAAAATTTTTATTAGGAAAACATTCGCTAGCTATTTTAATAAATGATTTGCATGGAATTTCTTTGATTATTAATATATTTTCTTTAATAATATATTGACTCTTATTCAGACAAATATCATTAATAGATATACTTAACAATTTTATTTCTTCCCCATATAAAATTATGTTAGTACAATTTTCGAACTCTGCTTTACGTTCTACATACATTGTATTTGTTACTCTAGTCACTTTAAAATCCAGATCGAACTGTAAGTCTATTTGATCTATTAAATATGGATATGGTTTGTAATCTTGTAAATTTGTTTTACAGAATGATCTATGGTTATTCATTTTTAAGCGTTATTATCTCTAATGTTGATATAAGTAATATTTCAAAATTTATTTATTAAATATTTCTTATATTTTTTCATAAATGTTTTTAATAACAATTAAAATTTATTTTATTTTTATCTTATATAATCCACATAATTGTTGAATATCATGATAAAAACACGAGAAAATCACTATAATAATTTTTTATATGATTTTTTAATAACATTCACTATCTAAAATAAAAGGCTATTAAATTTTAATATGAATACAAGTAGCGCCAATGACTCATTAAATATAGCAAAATCTAAATTATTAGAACCATGGAATATAACAGAAAATTTAATTATTAATGCTATCAATGACATAATCACTAAAAATGTTGATTATGCTGATATGTATTTTCAACATTCATCTCAAGAAAGTTGGGGGTTGGAAGAGGGTATAGTAAAGAATGGAAATTTTTCTATAAGTAATGGAGTCGGGATAAGAGCGTTAAGTGGTGAAAAAACTGCCTTTGCATATTCTGACTCTTTATCTTATGAGGATATAATAAATTCAGCAAAAACAGTAAGATCAATTAATAATTCTGGAACAAATAGTTCAAAGATCTATATTCCTCCTTCTAGAGAATATAGATCGAATAGCTTATATGGTAATTGTAGTCCAATGGATAGCATGGAAACTAGTCAAAAAATTTTCTTATTAGAGAAAATAGAAATGATGGCAAGAAGATTGAGTACAAATATATCTCAAGTTATGGCTAGTTTATCATCTGAAAGAGATATAGTAATAATAGCTGGTAGTGACGGACGTTTTATTTCTGATGTAAGGCCACTTGTAAGAGTGTCAATCACAGTGATAGCAGAAAGTAATGGTAGAAGGGAAATAGGTAGATCAGGAGGCGGCGCTCGGGCAGATCTTCTATATTTTTCTGATGAAATTCTAATGGGTTATGTAAAACAAGCTGTTAATGAAGCTCTGATAAACTTAGAAGCTATTTCAGCTCCAGCTGGAGAAATGACAGTAGTTTTAGGTAATGGGTGGCCTGGAATATTATTACATGAGGCTGTAGGACATGGATTAGAAGGAGACTTTAATAGAAAAGGATCAAGTGTATTTTCTGGACGTATAGGAGAAAAAGTTGCATCTAAAGGAGTAACTGTTATAGATGATGGAACTATTCCAAATCGTAGAGGATCACTTAATGTAGATGATGAGGGAAATATAACAAAGAAAAATGTTTTAATTGAAGATGGTGTATTAAAAGGATATATGCAAGATATAATGAACTCTAATCTAATGGGAGTCCTACCAACTGGTAACGGTCGTCGCGAGTCATTTGCTCATATTCCATTGCCAAGAATGACAAACACTTACATGCTTGGTGGAACTAATAATCCAAAAGAAATTATTTCTTCTGTAAAAAAAGGCTTATATGCTGTTAATTTTTCTGGTGGACAAGTTGACATAACGAGTGGAAAATTCGTCTTTTCAGCATCTGAAGCATATATAATAGAAAACGGAAAGATCACTAACCCTGTCAAAGGTGCAACCCTTATAGGTAACGGCCTTGATGTCATGCAACAAATATCTATGATAGGAAATGATTCAGTACTAGATTCTGGAGTTGGTGTTTGCGGCAAAGATGGACAGAATGTTCCTGTTGGTGTTGGTATGCCAACTATTCGTATAGATAAATTAACAGTAGGAGGAACAGTTTAGCTCATAAAAATGTAATTTAATTTTCTAAAGAATTTACTCATGTGCTAAAATTAATAAAGCAAATTTTAAAGTATTATAATTATATCATGGAGCAATATAGTGTCTCATAATACAGATGACCTTCGTATACGCGAAATTAAAGAATTAAATCCTCCCGCTACGGTAATGAAAGAATTAGAATGTACAAAGGAAGCATCAGCAGTAGTACACTTGGCAAGAGATACCATACATAAAATATTGTATGGTATGGATGATAGGTTAATAGTTGTAGTAGGGCCTTGTTCTATACATGATGAAATATCTGCCTTAGATTATGCTAAAAGATTAAACGAAGTTAGAAAAAAACTCAAAAAAGAATTAGAAATAGTTATGAGAGTTTATTTTGAAAAACCTCGTACTACTGTTGGATGGAAGGGTTTAATAAATGATCCAGATTTAGATGATAGCTTCAATATAAATAAAGGCATACGTATAGCAAGAAGACTATTGTTAACAATAAATGGCTTTGGCTTGCCTGCAGGTTGTGAATACTTAGATATGATAACTCCACAATATATAGCAGATCTAGTTTCCTGGGGAGCTATTGGAGCAAGGACTACTGAAAGCCAATCTCACAGGGAATTAGCTTCTGGTCTATCTTGCCCTGTAGGATTTAAGAATGGTACTGACGGTAATATAAAAATAGCAATTGATGCAATAAAAACTGCATCACAACCTCATCATTTTTTGTCAGTAACTAAAGGTGGGCATTCTGCAATAATATCTACAGAGGGTAATGAGAACTGTCATATTATATTAAGAGGAGGCAAGAAGCCTAATTATGATGCCGAAAGCATTCAGAGCTCGTGTGAAGAACTTGGAAGAGCCGGTCTTGCCTCTAAGATCATGATAGATGCAAGCCACTCTAATAGTAATAAAAATCATAATAATCAACCAATAGTAATAGAAAACATATCTGAACAATTAGAGAGTGGAGATTCAAGAATAGTTGGTATTATGATAGAAAGTTTCATAGAATCAGGAAGGCAAGATTTAAGCAATGCTCATGATCTTGTTTATGGCAAAAGTGTTACAGATGCTTGTATTGATTGGGAAACAACAGTTAGTGTATTGGAACGTCTAGCCAAAGCCGTTAAAATTCGTAGGCAAGTTTTAGCTCATGAACATGATTAATGAAATTTAGATATATTACTATTTAGTTTTTTTATGTAAGTAATACTTATTCATTCTAATGTAATTATTTTACTTTTATTTGAAAATAATTTCATTAGGACCATGCTGGGATTTATTATGTTGCAATTATAAGAATAATTTATGAATCAAAATATTGATATGTTTCTTTTAAATAATGCAGATAATATTAATAATAAAAACAAATTAGTAGTAGTTGGAATGTCTGGCGGAGTAGATTCTTCTGTAGCCGCTTGGATACTTAAACAGAATGGCTATAAGGTCATTGGTTTGTTCATGAAAAACTGGGAGGATGAAGAATCATCTAATTGTACATACAAAGATGATTTATTAGATGCTGCAAGCGTTGCTGATAAAATAGGTATAGATTTTGAATACATAAATTTTTCTAAAGAATATAAAGATAAAGTTTTTTCAATTTTTTTGAAAGAGTATTCATTAGGTAGAACTCCAAATCCAGATATATTATGCAACTCAGAAATAAAGTTTCGAGTTTTTCTGGATTACTGCTTGAATCTTGGAGCTCAATATATAGCTACTGGTCATTATGCTCGCATAAGGAAAACAGGATCTAAATATCAACTACTAAAAGCTATAGATTTAAAAAAAGATCAAAGTTATTTCTTATATAGGCTAAATCAAGAACAATTATCTCGTTCTATATTTCCATTAGGAGATATATGCAAAACAAAAGTTCGAGAAATTGCTAAAAAAATAGGACTACATAATTTTAACAAGAAAGATTCTACTGGAATCTGCTTTATAGGCGAAAAATCATTTTCATCATTTTTGGAAAGGTTTATACCAGTCAAAGAAGGAGTTATTCTAACTATTGATGGAAAAAAAATAGGAACCCATAAGGGAGTTCATTTTTACACATTGGGTCAGAGAAAAGGTCTGGGTATAGGGGGAGTGAAAGATTACAGCTCTTATGATGCTTTAGATACAGGTGCTTGGTATGTAGCACGTAAAGATTTAAAAAAAAATATAATCTATGCAGTTAGAAGTAAACATCATCAATTATTAAATACAAGTCGATTACAGGCTGCTAATATCCACTGGATAGACAACTCAATGCCAGCTATAAAGAATAATTTATATCATGCTAAGACAAGGTATAGGCAATTAGATTCAGAGTGCAAATTATTAAATCTTAATGATGATGAATTAGAAATTATGTTTACAGAAAAGCAATGGGCCATAACACCAGGACAGTCAGTTGTAATTTATGATAATGATATTTGTATGGGAGGAGGAATAATTTATTAATTTCCAGCAATATTTTATACAAATACTAATAATAATTTAATGAATTTAAATATTCTAAGATAAGGGGTATGTAACATGAATATTTCAAAACAACTTAATGCAATTTCTCCATTAGATGGAAGATACTCTTTATATGTAGATATTCTTAGACCACTTCTTTCAGAAGCAGCTTTCATGGCACATAGAGTTGAGGTAGAAGTTGCTTGGTTGATCAATTTAGCAGATTCAAATCTTCCTGGTCTAAAATCTTTTTCTGATAAATCTAAAGAAAAATTAAATTATTTGGTAAAAAATTTTTCTTTAGAAGATGCAGAAAAAATAAAATCCATAGAAAAAATTACTAATCATGATGTTAAAGCTGTAGAATATTGGTTGAAAGATAAAATAACTAATTCTGGTAATAAAGAATTAATTGATGCTATTGAATTCATTCATTTTGCTTGTACGTCAGAAGATATTAATAATGTATCTTACGCATTAATGTTATCTAGGACACGTGATAATGTTATATTGCCAATAATAGAAAAACTAACTGATAAAATTGCTAGTATAGCAGAACTTCATAGTTCTCAACCAATGTTATCTAGAACTCATGGGCAACCAGCTAGTCCAACTACTGTTGGTAAAGAATTAGCTAATGTGGTTGTAAGGTTGTATCATGCAATCGAAAAAATAAAAGATGTAACTATATTAGCAAAACTTAACGGAGCAACTGGTAATTATAATGCTCATATAGCGACATATCCAAATATAGATTGGAAACTATTAACTAAAAATATAATATTAAAATTAGGTCTTACTCAAAATACTCATACAACTCAAATAGAACCACACGATTGGATAGCAGAACTATTTGATTCAATATCTCGTGTAAATACAATAATATTAGATTTAGATAGAGATATTTGGGGATATATATCTTTGGGATACTTTAAACAAATACCTAAAGAGGGTGAAATTGGTTCCTCAACAATGCCTCACAAAATAAATCCAATAGATTTCGAGAATTCTGAAGGTAATATAGGAATAGCTAATTCTTTATTAAGGCATATGTCTGATAAATTACCAGTATCTAGATGGCAAAGAGATTTAACAGATTCTACAGTATTGCGTAATATTGGAGTAGCTATAGGTTACTGTATTATTGCTTGGGAAGCATGTCTGCGTGGTTTAAATAAATTATCAATTAATAAAGAATCTATTGATAATGATTTGAATAATTCTTGGGAAGTTCTAGCAGAACCAATACAAACAGTAATGAGAAGGTATGGTATTGAAAAACCATATGAGCAACTTAAAGAATTAACGAGAGGCAAGAAGATCAATAAAGATGATTTATACATTTTCATAACCAATCTAAATATTCCATCAGAAGCAAAAGAATATCTAATATCTCTAGAGCCAAGATCTTATATAGGATTATCTGAGGAACTTGCCTTAAGCTTGAATGAGGTAAAATCAATTAAATAAAAACTGGTGGCGCATCCCTGACTCGAACAGGGGACCTGCGGATTATGATTCCGTCGCTCTAACCGACTGAGCTAATGCGCCACTTTAATGACAGTTAGATTCTAACATAATTATTTGAATGTATAATAACAATTATTACAAATAATCATATTTAAATTGAAAATTTAATATAGACAACTTTATGGTGCCCAGAAGAGGACTTGAACCTCCATGTCACTAAAGACACATGGACCTGAACCATGCGCGTCTACCAATTTCGCCATCTGGGCAAGTTTGCTTGTTAGAGTAAATTATCAAAATAAAACATAAGTTACAAATTATATACGGAAATACTAACATTGGCAAAATTAAAAGACACCAGCAATATTATCAACAAGTCCTTAATACATTCTGATCGCATTTGGGCTGATCCTAATGTTCCAAGTCGTGAAGATATTTTATCTGCTATAAGAAAAAGTGAAATTATTGTTAAATCAGAAATAGCAAGCATTTTTTTTATAAAGAATGACATTACTTTATCTGGCATCGATAAACGTTTACTTGCTATGGAAAAGGATGGTCTGATTACTATAGATGACAATTTAATAAGAGAAAATAAAAGAACCAAATTTATATATGGTCAAATAATATATACGAAATCAGGAAATGGGTTTTTGAAACAAAATATTCATAAAAAAAACAACCTATACCTTTCGCCGAAAGAAATGATGAAAGTATTTCACGGAGATTGGGTAAATGTTAAAAAGAAGGTAAATTCAAGAACAAAAAAACATGAATATATTATAGTTGAGGTTGTAAAAAGATCTACAAATAAATTATTGGGGAAAATCTCAATAGAAGAAGGTGTATATCTATGCATTCCTATAAATAATATTAATAAAAAAATCATATTAACTAATGCTAGTGATTATAATTTAAAAAATGATTATATAGCTTATGTACAGATAACTAGACAGCCATCACAACAACTTCAACCATTGGGTGTCGTAACATTATTGATTGGAGATATACATGACAATCAAATAGAAAACAAAATAGCTATAGAAAATTTTAATATACCTAGTTCTTTTTCTAAAGAAGCTATAGATCAATCTGAATTGGCTTTTAGCGATGTAACAGAACATGATATAAAAACTAGAACTGATTTGCGTAATCTGCCCTTTATAACAATAGATGACGATAATGCCAGAGACTTTGATGATGCTATTTATTGCGAAGAAATACAAATTAAAGATGGTGATAGAACAAAATCTTCATATAGATTATTAGTTGCAATCGCTGATGTAAGTCATTATGTCAAAAAAGATAGCGTATTAGATAAAACTGCTTTAGAGAGAGGTACCAGTATTTATTTTTCAAATGAAGTTATACCGATGTTGCCTGAAAAATTATCTAATGATATATGTTCTCTATTGCCTAATAAAGATAGACTAGTTTTGGTATGTGAGTTATTGATTTCATCAAAATTCTCAGATAAGGAAATAAGAAATAATTGCAAATTTTATGAGGCAATTATAAATTCAAAAGAAAGATTAACTTATGATAAGGTCATGGGAGTTATAAATGGTTTGAATATAACACAAGACATATTGGTTAATAAAAATATTAGTAATTTGCGTGAGTTGTTTAATATTTTAATAGAAAAACGTATTAATAGAGGCGCTATTGACTTTAATATAGCAGAAACTCAAATTTTATTTGATAAAAAAGGAAAAATTTCTGATATCTCTCTAAGAAAAAGAAATGATGCTCATAGAATTGTGGAAGAGTGTATGTTACTTGCTAATACGTGTGCGGCTCATTTTATAGAAAAAAATAAATTTGAATGCATTTACAGGATACATGATAAACCATCCAAAGAGAATATAAAAAATTTAAAGATATTTTTAAGTTCTATAGGAATAAATATATCTAATACTTTGAACAAACCAAAGCACTACCAAAATCTACTTAAATTTATATCAAATCATAGCAAATTTAACATATTGCAAACATTGTTACTACAATCACTACAAACTGCTACTTATAGTGTTGATAATATTGGACATTTCGGCCTTTCATTTGAATTATATACTCATTTTACTTCTCCAATAAGGAGATATCCTGATTTAGTTAATCATCGCATTATAAAAAATATACTATCTTCTGATGGTTGTTCTAATTTAAGTAAAATAAAGCATGTTTATACATATGATGATTTAGAAAAGATAGCAGATATCACATCTTGTTATGAAAAAAGAGCTCTCGAAGCATCGAGGTATGCAGATAATTGGCTGAAATGTGTTTTTGCTAAAAAATTTGAAAAAGAATCATTCTATGGTTTAATTTCTGCTGTAGTAAATACAGGTATTTTTGTCAATATAGATTCTATAAAAATAGATGGATTCATACCTATTTTAGAGATAACAAATAAATTTAAGCATAATAAGGGATTAAAATATATCGAATGTGAAATATCTAATAAGCGTTATCAACTAGGTGATAGTATTTTAGTAAAAATAAACAAAATTATTATTGAATCAGGACAAATATTTTTATGTATTGTGAAAGATTATAAAGATAATAATAATTTGATAGCATAACTATTATAACGATAATTGATGTGTTTAAAATTAAACTAATTATTGCTATAAAAATTTTAGGATTTAAATATATGTCTTCCATACAAACTATAATTGGTTTCCATTCAATATTAATGAGATTAAATCAAGATCCTGTTTCTATAAAAACTATATATATAGATAATAAAAGAAAAGATAAAAGAACTGCAGATATTATTAAAAGAGCTGAAGAAAACAAATGTAAACTATGTTACATTGAATCAGATAGACTAGATAATTTGTCTAATGGTATGAGACATCAAGGAATAGTAGCAACTTGTAGCAAATCCAATATAAAAATACTTAATATAGAAGATGTTCTTGACTCTAGTAGTGAAAATACATTGTTACTAATTCTTGATGAAATAACAGACCCACATAATTTAGGATCTTGTTTTCGTTCAGCAAATGCATCAGGGGTTGATGCTATAATATCACCTAGAGATCGTTCAGCAAATGTTACTAATCCAGTGGTAAGCAAAGTTTCTTGTGGTGCATCTGATATAGTACCTTATATACCAGTTACTAATCTTGCGCGAACTATGAGACTACTTAAAGATTATGGAATAACATTAATAGGAACTGACGGCAATGCTAGTAAAAGCATATATGAAATAGATACAAATAAACCAATAGCTTGGGTTGTTGGCTCGGAAGGAAAGGGTATGCGTAGGTTAACAAGAGAAACATGCGATGAAATCGTTAGAATTCCTATGAGCGGTGATGTCATGAGTTTAAATGTAGGGGTTGCAACAGCTATTTGTCTTTATGAAACAGTACGTCAAAGACAATTTACTTGATTATTGTAACAATTTAGCTAAATACATATCAAAAACAACATTTTAAATTTATTTGTACTTGACAGTATTATTATTAACAATGCCTAATAATGGTTATAGATCTAAATCATGGTATTTGAATTTCATATGTAATACGCATGATAATGTTTAGTTGGAATTGTGATTCAACTGCAATATGACAGTCTCCAAATTTTTAAAGGATAAAATAAATGAATAAGACAGAACTCATCGATCACATTGCCGTTAATACTGGCATATCAAAAGCAGCAGCTAACAGAGCGATTGATTCTTTCCTAGATGCTGTTAAAAATACAATGAAAAAAGGGGAAACTGTAACACTAGTCGGTTTTGGATCTTTTGCCGTGTCAACTAGAGCAGAGAGGACAGGTCGTAATCCACGTACCGGTGAAGCAATAAAAATAAAAGAAACCAGAATCCCTAAATTTAAGCCAGGCAAAGCTTTAAAGGAAGCTGTAAATTAAAATTATAAGTATTAGAAAATATGCTTGCTATTTTATGGATAAAGTGTATAATCTGACGTTATATTGGGTTGTGTGCCTTGATTTAATTAGGGTGCTTAGCTCAGTTGGTAGAGCGGCGCCCTTACAAGGCGTAGGTCACAGGTTCGAATCCTGTAGCACCCACCAAATAAGAAAAATGCCTATAATTCCTATGTGGATATAGGCATTTCTTGTATATCAAAGTTTCCCTAGTATTAGAAATTCCATTAATGCTTTTTGCACATGCATACGGTTTTCTGCTTCATCCCATACAACACTCTGTGGTCCATCTATAACGCTTGCTTTTACTTCCTCACCTCTATGTGCTGGCAGGCAATGCATGAATAAAGCATTACTATTTGCCATAGACATCATATTATCGTCTACTATCCAATCTGCGAAAGCTTCTGATCTTTTTTCATTTTCTGATTCGTACCCCATACTTGTCCAAACATCTGTTGTTACAAGATCTACACCTTTACATGCATCTCTAGGATCATCAAATTTCTTTAAAAAAGAACTTGAAATATTACCTACTATAGAACTATCCATATTGTAATCATTTGGAGAAGAAAAATGTAGAGTAAATCCAAGAATCTCAGCTGCTTGTAACCATGTATAAGACATGTTATTAGCGTCACCTATCCATGCTATTTTTTTTCCAAATATAGAATCTCTGTGTTCCAAAAAAGTAAATATATCAGCTAGAATTTGACAGGGATGAAATTCATTAGTCAAACCATTTATAACAGGAACACGTGAATGTGCTGCGAATTTTTCAATTCTAGCTTGGTCAAAAGTTCTAATCATTACTATATCAACCATCCTGGATACAACTTTAGCTGTGTCCTCAATAGGTTCTGATCTTCCAAGTTGAGAATCATTATTTGTTAAGTTAATAACTGACCCTCCCATTTGGTACATTCCTGCCTCAAAAGATACTCTAGTCCTCGTACTTGCTTTTTCAAAAATCATAGCTAATGTACGATCATGCAAAGGCATATGTGTTTCGTATTTCTTAAATTTTGATTTTATTAAACTAGCACGCTTTAAAATATAAAGAATTTCTTCTTTATTAAGATCTTTTAATTGTAGAAAATGACGTATATTGACGTTTTTACAAGAATGTTCTGTCATAGTTGTATTACCACCATTAATAAATAATTACATCTTGCATACTGTTATAAACAATAATAAGTTAAAATGACTTAACATGTTATTAATCAGAATTAACGAATACTATAATAATTTTTACATGTGAAAAATTATTATAGTATCCAGGAGTAATAATTATACGTAACAAAATATTATTAATAAAGGATAATAATTTAATGATAATAGAAACTATTATTGAAAATACAGCATATGATACTATTCGGTAACATAAAATAAAAAATTGAAAAAATTATTTTCTACAATTAAAAGAAATTTCAGATGGAATCAAAAAAAATTAATAAATTGGTTTTAGCCTCTACAAATTCTAATAAAGTTAAAGAATTTATAGATATTTTTTCGAAAAATGATGTAAAAATAATACCACAAAGCAGATTTGGTATTGATTCTGTTAATGAAAAACATATTACGTTTGTAGAAAATGCTATAGAAAAAGCCAGACATGTTTCTAGACTTACTAAGTTACCAACCATCGCAGAAGACTCTGGTTTATGTGTTGATGCTTTAAATAATAATCCTGGAATATTTTCATCTAGATATTCTTCATTAGATAAAAAAAACTGTAGCATATCGAATAATAGTTTATTAATAAAAAATCTACATAATATAGAGAATCGTAAAGCTTACTATATAAGTATTATCGTTTTCATAAATTATCCAAATGATCCAATACCATTGATTTCTGAAGGAAGATTGTACGGTAAAATAATAGATGAAGCATCAGGAAATAATGGATTTGGTTATGATCCTCATTTTTACATACCAATATTTGGGAAAACAGTTGCATCAATGACTAATGAGGAAAAAAATTCTATAAGTCATAGATCTATTGCAATAAATAAGCTAATGAATAAAATTATTTATGGATAGTAATTATGATTACAATTCCTATAAAGATAGAAGAGAAAAAGAATAATATTAATTCTGATAATATTGTTTATATAAAAAATCTTCCTCCTCTATCTATTTATATACATATTCCTTGGTGTGTTAGTAAATGTCCATACTGTGATTTTAATTCGCATAGTATAGATCCAAATTCGATTAATGAAATAATATTTTTAGAATCTTTGCGATGCGATTTGGAGCAATCTATACCTCTGATATGGAATAGATCTATTATTTCCGTTTTTATTGGAGGAGGCACACCTAGTATTTTATCAGTTAAAGCTATAGATAAAATACTAGAGATGCTAAGAACTTATCTGAAGATTTTACCTAATGCTGAATTAACTATTGAGATAAATCCTGGTACAGTCGACTCATCAAAAATGAAAGGTTTTAAAGATAGCGGGATAAACCGTTTTTCTATAGGAATACAAAGCTTTGATAATGATAATTTAAAAAAAATAGGAAGAATACATGATGGATTAGATGCATTAAAATCAATTGCCAGTGCTCGATATTTACTGGAAAATATAAATATTGATATAATGTTTTCATTACCTGGACAGACTATAAGCAATTTCATAAATGATTTAAAGATAGCAAAATCATTTGATACTAAACATCTTTCTATTTACCATCTTACAATAGAACCTAACACTTTATTTTCAAAAAATTTACCAATAGATCTACCTGATGAGGAAACCTCATCAGAAATGGAGGATTTAATAGAATCAGAGCTTAAAGAAATAGGCATGAGAAGATATGAAATATCGGCTTACTCAAAGGATAGATTCAAATCAATACATAATTTAAATTATTGGACATTTGGAGATTACTTAGGTATAGGTCCTGGCGCACATAGCAAAATATCTTTTCATAATAGAATAATAAGGCAGAAAAGAATTTATAATCCTAAATTATGGATGAATAAAGCTATAAAAATGAATAATAGCCATGTTATTGAAGATATTTGTATTCCGAATGAAGAATTGCCATTTGAGTTTATGTTGAATGCTTTAAGGCTAAAAGATGGGGTTAGTAGACAACTATTTAAATTTCGTACTGGTCTATCTATTGATGTGATGAAAGAAAAGCTAAATATAGCTTATAAAAAAAAGTTACTATCTGAAGATAATGAAAAATTTATAGCAACACATCTTGGATGGAAATTCCTTAATGATCTACAAGTAATTTTTATAAAATAATATAAATATAATAGAGACATTGTTACTTGCTTTGTGTTTTTAAATAAAATTTATAAATCTTATATTAAATATGAAATTGTAATGAATAATATAAATATTGAAAGAATTATAGACATCCACCATTGGAGTGAGAAAATTTTTTCATTCCGAACAACTAGAAACAGATCATTCAGGTTCAGTAATGGGCATTTTGTCATGATAGGCTTGATGTCTAATAACAAACCATTAATGAGAGCTTATAGTATAGCTAGTGCAAATTATGAGGAACATTTAGAATTTTTAAGCATAAAAATTCCAAATGGCTTACTAACTTCTAAGTTAAAACAATTAAAAGTTGGAGATGAGATATTAGTCAACAATAAGTCTGTTGGAACTCTGGTTATTGGTAATTTAAAACCAGGGAAGAGATTGTTTCTATTTGCAACTGGTACTGGATTAGCACCTTTTTTAAGTATAATAAAAGACTATAAAGTTTACGAGGTTTTTGAAAAAATAATTCTTATACATTCCGTAAGATTTATAAATGAATTGGCATATAAACATATGATTGAAGAACAATTACCAAATAATGAATTGATTGGTAATGAAGTAAGAGATAAACTAATTTATTACCCTACTGTTACTCAACAAGATTTCTGTAGTAACTTCAGAATAACAGATCTAATAAATTCTAACGAATTTTTTAATAAAATAGGAATGCCTAAAATCAATTGTAAAACTGATCGTGCTATGATTTGTGGTAGTCCTCAAGCTTTGATTGATATAAGTAAAATACTAAATGAACTAGATTTCAGAGTTTCCTCCAATTCAAATGGTATTGGTGATTACGTAATAGAAAGAGCTTTTGTTAATAATTAATTTTTAAGGTAAATTGTCATGAATAAACAAATAATTCACACTGATAAAGCACCGTCTGCTGTTGGACCTTATTCTCAAGCAGTATCTTGTTGTCCTAATAAAATAGTATTTTTATCTGGACAAATAGGTTTAAACCCTAATACCGGAAAACTTGAAGAAAAAAGTTTCGATCTTCAAGTTAGACAAGCATTCAAAAATATGCTTTGCGTTATAGAAGCCTCGGAAGCGTCTATAGAGAATATAGTCAAGACTACTATCTATTTAACTGATTTAAGCAAATTTGAAATAGTTAATAGTATAATGGCAGATTTGTTTCTCAAACCTTTTCCAGCTAGAACTACTGTAGAAGTGTCTAGTTTGCCAAAGGGAGCACAATTTGAAATTGAAGTTATACTTTCACTATAAATAGAATCTAAATTATTACCAGTGTTTTTAAATTCAATATATTGATATTTTCTTTAAACGAAGTATCATATTGCTAAAAGCACTGGAAAATAATTGAATTATTAAATAAATATGGAATTAAATGAACAATACAGTTTAATTCTTCATATGCCGTTTCGTTATGAAAATGAAACAGCTGTGACAAAAATAGAAACATTACAACAAAGTTCTTATTCTATAGTCGACGGTATCATTAGAGATGTTTATATAAAATATCACAATAAAAAAAAGAATTTAATTGTTATATTAACAGATGGTAGCGGGGATTTACAATTAAGGTGGATTAATTTTTATGATTCTTATTCAAAGCAATTTATTATTGGAGAAAAAATAAGGATTGGTGGCGAAGTGAGAAAAAATTTCTTGCTTGCTGAAATAGTACACCCGAAAGTATATAACTATCAAACAAATCTACCTAAGTTCTTAACTCCAATATATCCATCTATTAAAGGTATAAGCCAATTAAAAATTAGAAAAAATATATCAGAAATAATTAATAATCAAAATATATATGATACTTTACCGGACGATATAATTAAATCATTCAATTTGATGACATTTTCTGATGCTATAAAAATCATACATAGACCATCTGTAGATATATCAGTTAATTCACTTTTAAAAAAAACACATCCAGCTTGGTTTAGAATAAAATTCGATGAATTATTAGCAAATCAGTTATCTTTAGAGATTTCACGTAATAATCGAAAAAAAAATAAATCAAGATCGTTGAAAGCAAATAAAGAATTCTGGATCTATGTAAGAAACCTTATAGATATAACTAATATTGATCTAACAAACGCACAGAAAAGAGCTGTTAAGGAAATATCTTTCGATTTAACTAACAATTATCCAATGTATCGTCTCTTGCAAGGAGATGTTGGTAGTGGCAAAACAATAGTTGCTGTTATTGCTGCTTTGCAAGCTATAATAAATAAAACTCAAGTGGCTATAATGACGCCTACTGAGATATTAGCAGAACAGCATTTCTCTAAAATAAATATATGGTTTTCTACTCTAGGAATCAATACGGAATTAATTACTAGTAGTAAATCTATTAGGGAAAGAAATATAATTAAAGATAGCGTATTGAAAGGAAATACTAGCTTAATTATTGGAACACAATCTTTAATACAAGAATATATAAAATTTAAAGAATTAGGCTTATCTATAATAGATGAAGAACATCGCTTTGGAGTTGAACAAAGATCATCTTTATATAAGAAAGGATTTGAATCAGGAAATGAAATTACATATCCTCATTTATTATCAATGAGCGCAACACCTATACCAAGAACATTGGCTATGACATTTTTATCTGATATGGATGTTTCTATTATAGACGAGCTTCCTAAAAATAGAAAACCTATAATTACAAAATTAATATCAAATGATCGCCGAGAAAAAGTATTAATGCATGTAGTAACAGCAGTTAGAAGTGGTAATCAAGCTTACTGGGTATGTCCTTTAGTGCAAAACACAGAGAAAAATGATCTGCAAAACGCAGTTAATACTTTTCATTATATAAAAGATAAATTTACTGATTTGAATATTGGCTTAATACATAGCAACATATCTAGCCATGAAAAATTAAATACTATGAAATCCTTCCGAGATGGCAATTTAGATATTTTAGTAGCTACTACTGTCATAGAAGTCGGCGTTGATATTCCAAATGCATCTATGATGATCATAGATCATGCTGAAAGATTCGGGTTGGCTCAACTGCATCAGTTACGTGGTAGGATTGGAAGAGGCGATGCTGAATCTATATGCGTTTTATTATATAAAAACCTTTTATCAGAAGTTGCAAAATATAGATTAAAAGCAATGTTTGAAACCTCTGATGGATTTGAAATTGCACGTCGTGATTTAAAAATAAGAGGTCCTGGAGACTTTCTTGGGACTAAGCAATCTGGAATCAATATACTAAAATTTTGTGATTTAGAAAATGATACTAAAGTTATAGAATTAGCTAATAGAGCTGCTAGTATTATATACAATAAATATCCAGAATTTGTGGAAAAACATTTAGAGAGATGGCATAAAATCACAATATTTTCACAATAAACATATAGTATATTATTAGACTATCATGGTAGTCTAATAATAATAATTTTAAAAATTCCGTGCATTAGACAACACAGTGCCATATAATTCTTCAATATTCATTATAAGTTTTATTATGGGAGATTGACACTATACACAATAAAATAAATATCCATATATTTTAAAAAAACTAAATTACTAAATTAATATAGTTTCATAAAGTTTCTTAAATTTTATGAAAATGTTTTATATATTTCTTATGAACAACATACCACTCTGAGAGAAAACTACTTTTCTCAGAATCTAAGTCTCGTAGGAATTATTTCATACGAGAGGAGTCTATTATTATGCAAAGTAGTAGGAGCTTTAGTAAGCACCTAATCTGGATAGCACTTTCAATTATAGGTGCATCTTCCCTGGGAGTTATTGCTTTAAATCGCGGTGAAACTATAAACGCCTTGTGGCTTTTGACAGCTTCTGTATGCGTATATTTAATAGCTTATAGATACTATAGTAAGTTTATTGCAGAAAAAGTGTTTCAATTAAATCCTGAACGTATAAGTCCAGCTTGGAGATTTAATGATGGGATAGACTATGTTCCAACTAATAAACATATACTATTCGTTCATCATTTCGCAGCAATAGCAGGTGCTGGTCCTTTAGTAGGACCAGTATTGGCAGCACAAATTGGTTATCTACCAGGAATGTTATGGATTCTTGCTGGTGTGGTTTTCATTGGAGCTGTCCAAGACTTTATTGTATTATTCATTTCAACAAGACGTGACGGTAATTCATTAGGTGAAATTATAAAATCAGAGTTGGGACCAGTACCTGGATTGATAGCTTTATTTGGCACATTTATTATAATGATTATAATATTGGCTGTATTAGCATTAATAGTTGTTAAAGCCCTAACACACTCTCCTTGGGGAGCTTTTACAGTATCATCAACTGTTCCAATTGCTCTGTTTATGGGAATTTATTTGCGTTATATAAGACCTGGAAGAATTGGAGAAATATCAATTATCGGATTTACATTATTGATGGGTGCAATAGTATTCGGGCAGGAAGCAATGACCAATCAAACATTGTCATACATATTTGATTGGGATGGAAAAACACTTACATGGATATTAATTGGTTATGGTTTTATAGCTTCTATATTGCCTATATGGTTATTACTTGCCCCTCGTGATTACTTATCAACTTTTTTAAAAATAGGAACAATATTAGGTTTAGCTGCAGGCATAATTATTATGGCACCAGAGATTAAGATGCCTGCATTTGTACCACAGTTTGCTGATGGCAATGGTCCTGTTTGGTCAGGCAAGTTATTTCCATTCTTATTTATTACTATAGCATGTGGTGCTGTTTCTGGATTTCATGCTTTAATAGCATCAGGCACTACTCCTAAACTAATAGAAAACGAAGTTCAAACGAGGTATATTGGTTATGGAAGCATGATCATGGAATCTTTCGTAGCGATCATGGCTTTGATAGCGGCATGCATAATAGATCCAGGTGTATATTATGCAATGAATAGCCCAGCAGCTTTTATTGGAACAACTCCAGAAGAAGTTGCTCAAGTTGTATCTAACTGGGGATTTGTAATAAAACCTGATGAATTAGTACAGATTGCACAAAATGTTGGCGAACCAACTATTATCTCGAGAGTAGGTGGAGCTCCTACTTTAGCAGTTTGTATGGCACATATATTTCATCAGTTAATTGGCGGCCCTTCTATGATGGGATTTTGGTATCATTTTGCTATATTATTTGAAGCATTATTTATATTAACTGCAGTTGATGCAGGAACTAGATCAGGTAGGTTCATGTTACAGGATTTACTAGGAACATTTGTTCCTTCATTGAAACGGACTGATTCAATTTTTGCAAGCATATTGGCAACTAGCTTTTGTGTAGCATCCTGGGGTTATTTCTTATATCAAGGTGTAGAAGACCCTCTCGGTGGTATAAATACTTTATGGCCACTATTTGGAATGGCAAATCAAATGTTAGCAGCTATAGCTTTGATAATGAGTACAGTTATCTTATTTAAGATGAAAAGAGATAAATATGCATGGGTCACAATAATACCAACTATATGGTTATTGATATGCACATTATGTGCTGCATGGCAAAAATTATTTGATTCTAACCCTAATGTAGGCTTTATATCTCATGCAATATTATATAAAGAATCAATTAGTCAAGGAAATGTATTGTTCCCTGCTGTATCAATTGCAGAAATGCAAACAATCATAACTAATGATTACGTAAATGCCACTTTATGCTCTTTATTTATGCTAGTAGTTATAAGCTTAATGTTTTATGGAGTTAAATCCATATTACAAGCAAGAAGAAATATTAATCCGACTTGCATAGAATCAAAAATATAGGAAACACTTAAATGTTATTCAATTTTAGCAAAAGAGCAATAGAAGCTAGTAAATACCTTGGAGATACTCTTAGATTGATGGTTGGAATTCATAGTTATGAAAACTATCTTAACCATATTAAAAAAATACATCCAGATAAAGAACCTATGACATATGAGGAATTTTTTAAAAAGTGCCAAAATTCCAGATATGGGGCTAATGGTAATGTTAAATGTTGCTGAAAAAATAATAATTTAAATTATACTAATAAAAAAGCGTGACTTTATAAAGTCACGCTTTTTTATTAGTAATTTATAAAGTACAATCTCAAGAATATAATTTTAAAGTACTACGATGCGTATATCTAAAAAAGCCCTAACATTTGATGATGTTCTATTAGTTCCATCATACTCTGAAGTTTTGCCTAAAAATGCTTCTTTATTAACTAAACTAACAAGAAATATTAATCTTAACATTCCTCTAATATCTGCTGCAATGGATACTGTGACAGAATCAAGTCTCGCGATAGCCCTTGCTCAAGAAGGAGGGATAGGCATAATTCATAAGAATTTAACAATAGAGGAACAAGCAAAAGAAGTCTCATGTGTTAAAAGGCATGAATTTGGAATAGTTATAGATCCAATAACAGTAACTCCAGAAATGAAAGTAGGAGATGCTATATCTTTACAAAGGAAATTTGGTATTTCTGGGTTACCAGTAGTAAATAATGACACTGTTGTTGGAATTATAACTAATCGTGATCTAAGATTTGAAGACAATCTTAATCAGCCACTTAGAAATATTATGACTCCAAAAGAACGTCTAATAGTAATGAAAGAAGGTGCTACTTTAGATGAAGCTAAATCTTTGATGCATAAACATCGTCTTGAAAGAGTGCTCATAGTAACTGATGATTTTAAACTACGTGGTTTAGCCACTGTTAAAGATATAGTGAAAAATACTGAACATCCAATTGCTAGCAAAGATTCTAGAGGACAGCTAATAGTTGGTGCTGCTGTTGGCATTAATCAAGGAACCGAAGAAAGAATTGAAGCGCTTGTTAATTCAGGCGTTGACGTTATAATTGTAGATACTGCTCATGGACACTCTAAAGGAGTTTTAGATAGGATTAGGTGGATAAAAAATAATTTTCCTGATCTTAATGTAATAGGCGGTAATATTGCTACAGGAGCAGCTGCAAAAAGCCTAATAGAACATGGAGTAGATGGAGTTAAGGTTGGAATAGGTCCTGGATCTATTTGTACAACTAGAATAATATCTGGAGTTGGTATACCTCAAATAACCGCAATATCTGATGTAGCCAAGGCTATTAAAGGATCTAATATCCCAATAATAGCAGATGGTGGAATTAGATATTCAGGTGATATAGCTAAAGCTATATCTGCTGGTGCATCTTCGTGTATGATGGGTAGTATTTTTGCAGGAACAGAAGAAGCTCCTGGAGAAGTTACAATTTTTCAAGGAAGAACCTATAAATCTTATAGGGGAATGGGAAGTATTGGAGCAATGGCAAATGGATCTGCTGATAGATATTTTCAGAGCAATAAAAATACTGATAAATTAGTACCTGAAGGAGTAGAGGGGAGAGTTGCTTATAAAGGTAGTGTTATATCTATAATATATCAACTTCTAGGTGGTTTACGTGCTTCAATGGGTTACTGTGGTTGTTCTTCTATAAGAGATATGCAAGAGAAAACAGAATTTGTTGAAATTACATCCTCTGGTATATATGAGTCTCATGTGCATGATATAAGTATCACAAAAGAAGCTCCTAATTATAGATCAGATTAATTCAAAGTTATATACAGATAAATTTTATATATGAATCAACATATTTTAGTAATTGACAATGGCTCACAGGTTACACAACTTATAGCTAGAAGAATAAGAGAAATAGGTGTTTACACTGAGGTTGAGCCTAATGATATCAGTGAAAAAACTATACAAAAGCATATAAGTAGAGGATTGAAAGGTATTATCCTATCTGGTAGTTTTGCTTCTGCTTCTGAAGAAAATCTTAAATTAAAATTACCATCATCCATATTCTGTCTAGGTATTCCAGTACTCGGAATATGTTACGGGATGCAGGCCATGGCAATGGAATTAGGTGGCATGGTTAGTAGTCTGGAAAACAGGGAATTCGGCTATACAGAAGTAATAAATTGTGAGAATAGTCAATTGCTAGGTAATATCAATGATTTTTCGACAGATAATAAAGAAAAAATCTTGAGAGTATGGATGAGTCATGCCGACACTGTAACGTCTCTACCCAAAGGTTTTAAAAAAATATCCTATTCCAAAATAACATCAGCTATAGCTGGGATGGAGAACGTAGATAGAAAACTATATGCTTTGCAATTTCACCCAGAAGTTACACATACTATTCAAGGATACGAAATATTAAAAAGATTTGTAGTTGATATATGCGAATGCAATCTAAAATGGAACATGCCTGATTATGTGTGTAAGAGCATAGACGAAATAAAATCTTCGATTGGAAAAGATAAAGTAATATTAGGGTTATCTGGAGGTGTGGATTCTTCAGTAGCGGCTATATTAATACATAAAGCTATAAAAGACCAATTAACATGTATTTTTGTAGATAATGGCTTAATGCGTCTTGAAGAATTAAATCAAGTAAAAAAAATGTTTTCTGATAAGATGAAAATGAATATTATTTACGTAGACAGTTCAGAAACATTTATAAAGAAATTAGCTGGTGTAACTGATCCAGAAATGAAAAGAAAGATTATTGGAAATGAATTTATCAATATATTTCAACAAGAGGCCAATAAAATTAAAGATGTATGTTGGCTTGCTCAAGGCACAATATATCCTGATATAATAGAATCATCTCATGGCAAAAAAGTTATAAAGTCTCATCACAATGTTGGTGGCTTACCAGAAAAAATGAGCCTGAAACTTCTGGAACCTCTTAAACATTTATTTAAAGATGAAGTAAGAAAATTAGGAAAAGAGCTAGGATTAGATGATGAGATGCTTTTTCGTCATCCTTTTCCTGGTCCTGGACTTGGTGTCAGGATTATAGGAGAAATAAAACCAGAATTTTTAATACTTCTTAAAAAGGCTGATAATATTTTTATCGAAGAGCTAAAAAATAATATAAATAAAGAAACTAACAAGCAATGGTATTATAGCGTATCACAAGCATTCGCTGTTTTTTTACCTATTAAATCTGTTGGGGTAATGGGTGATAATCGTACCTATGAGTACGTTATTGCTTTAAGAGCTATAAAAACCAATGATTTTATGACTGCAGATTGGTTCCACTTGCCGTTTGATTTACTATCAAAAATATCATCAAGAATAATTAATGAAGTAAAAGGTATTAATAGAGTTGTGTACGATATTTCCAATAAACCTCCAGCAACAGTAGAATGGGAATAGCTTTTCTATGCGTATAATGTATATTATGTAAAGTTTTATATATTAGTTAAATTTTAAACATGTGATAGGTATAAGTGTGATTCATGTTGGATATAAAGTTCCCAATGGAAAACTAATAGAAATTGATTTTGAAATAACTGAAGACAAAAAATTTAAAAATGTTCAGATTAGCGGTGATTTTTTCCTGGAACCTCCAGAATTTTTAGATATTATAAATAATAAATTGAATGGTTTGCCTATATCATCAAATGAATTAGATATAAAATATGTAATAGAAAAATCTATAGATGAAAATGTTGAAATGTTTGGATTCTCTCCAGTCGATATTGCTATAGCAATTAAAAGAGCCATTATATGAATACAGCAAAAAAACTGGAAGATTGTGAATGGCAATTAATTCATACTGTACCACAAAGCCCGAATATACACATGGCCCTTGATTCTATCATTACAGAAGAGGTTAATAAAGGCATACGTTTACCAACTCTTAGAATATGGGAATGGGAATCTAGTGCTGTTGTACTAGGTAGATTCCAGTCATTTCGAAATGAAATCAATGAAGAAGCTGCGAAAATACATAATATTCAAGTAGTTAGAAGAGTAAGTGGTGGAGGTGCTATGTTTGTAGAGCCAGAAAACTCTATTACATATTCTATAAGCATTCCAAAATACTTTGTTTCTAATCTAAGTTTTCAAGAATCATATCAATTATTAGATAATTGGATAATAGAGACACTAAATAGTGTCGGAATAGAAGCAATTTATAAACCTATAAATGATATTATACTGACCTCTGGTCAAAAAATTGGTGGCGCTGCTCAGGCTAGGTTTTCAAATGCTATATTACATCATGTAACAATGTCATATAAAATGAATACTAGCAAAATGGTTGAAATATTAAGAATTGGAAAAGAGAAAATATCTGATAAAGGTATAACCAGCGCAAAAAAAAGAGTAGCAAAAGATGGTATAAGCAAATCAGGTATTTCAAGATCTAATTTTATTAATCATATGATCTATATTTTTTCAAAAAAATATAGATCAATAAATAAAATAGATTTAACAGAAGATACTATTGCTCATGCCAATAAGCTTTGCAGAGAGAAATTTGAAACATATGATTGGTTACACGTAGTTAAATAATACCGAAGTTTAAGTAACTTTTTTGAAAAGATCAAAAAAATTTTTTGAAGAGGACATGCCTATTTCTTCGATGTCAATATTACGCAATTCAGAAATTTTTTTTGCTACATAAAATACATTTGATGGGTCATTTAACTTGCCTCTGAACGGTTCAGGTGATAAATAAGGCGAATCAGTTTCTATTAACAATTTATCTAGTGGAGTTTTTAAAGCTAACTCGCGTACAGTGGCGGCATTTTTAAATGTTACAATTCCAGATATAGAAATAAAAAAATTTAAATCTATAGCCTCTTTTGCAATACTCCAACTTTCTGTAAAACAGTGCATTACACCACCAACCTCATGTGCTTTTTCTTCTTTTAATATTTTTATAGTATCAGTGGCTGATGAACGAGTATGTACTATCAATGGCAAATTTAAAATTCTAGCTGCACGAATATGTAGGCGAAATCTCTCTCTTTGCGATTCCAAATAATCGTTGCATTTATAATAATCGAGACCAGTTTCTCCTATCGCTATTATTTTTTTATGCAAAGATGCAATATTACAAATTTCATTTATTGAAAATTCCTCATCAGCACCATATTCTGGATGAGTACCTATAGACGCTAACAAATTATTGTGATTAGAAACTAAATTAATCAATGAATCTATACTTTTTTTTCCAACATTAACAACAAGTGCATGCGTTACTTTATTAATACGCATAGAATCTTGAATAATATGAATTTTGCTAGAAAGTTCTGGAAAATTTAGATGACAATGAGAATCTATAAACATATTTATATTTTTTACTTAATTTGTGAGATTATCTTTTGTAACAAAACATTAACTAAAAGTCTAGCATTAATATTGTTATTATTATTAATTAATAAGTTTTTATTATTTAAATAAATAATCATATTCATTATACTACTAATATCTATTTTATTAGATATTTTTAAAATAGTATTTTTTATTTCTATAAAATACCTAACATCATCATTAAATTTTGTTAACATTAAATCAAAATATAACTTCTGAAAAAAATCAATCCATTCAAATAATGACATTTTGTCAAAATTAACATCTAAGAAAGAATATAATTTAAAATTTTTATTTTCATAAATATTACAGAGTAGTTCCATAATCCACATAGGACAAATATCATTTGAGCTCTTAATAAGAAAAAATGATTTTAAAGGAGCTCCTCCTGTGAAAGCTAAATATTTTTCTATATTTAATGAATCTAATTTTGTAGCATTTGATAACCAATTTAAAGAAACGTTTTTTGCAGGTATTGGTAAATGTATTAATTGACAACGAGAAATAATAGTAGGAGATAATTTATGCAGAATGTTTGTTACTATTAAAAATACAACTCCCAAAGGTGGTTCTTCCAATATTTTCAATAAGGCATTAGAAGAGATTTCGTTTAAACAGTTAGCAGAATGAATAATTATAATTTTTTTTCTACCTCTATGAGCAGTTATATTTAACCAAGGCAATAAATCACGTATCTGTTGAATACGAATTTCTTTAGAGAGATGATTATTTTCTATTATATCTATATATCTAAATATCTTACCTTCTATAGATATTTCGAATTTATTCATGTATTCCGGATATATTAATTTTAAATCAGGATGATTGTTCTTAGCTATTAGTTTGCAAGAAACACAGATACCACATGCAATAGAATCATGGTCTGATTCACAAAGTAGTGAGGCTGCATAAGAAAAAGCAAATTCAAACTTCCCTACTCCATTCGAGCCATATATTATATTTGCATAAATTTTATTTTTATTTTTTAAATATATCTCAGCTAATTTTAACTGCCAAGGAAAAAAAAATGACATTTTTTATAAAAATCCTAAAAAATTGTTCATTATTTTATTTAAACTAGCTTGAGTATGTTTTAAATCTTCAGAGGAATCTATGATTTTTACTCTACTAGGATTCTTTTTGGCTATTTCTAAATAAGAATTTCTGACTTTATTAAAAAAAACATAATCGTTTTTCTCAAAACGATCTAATTTTTTTATATGAGAGATTCTTTGAATCATTAGATCAAAAGGTATATCAAACAATAAGGTCAAATCAGGAACTATATTTGTAATTAACAAATCTTCTAAAGTTTTAATAAAACTTGTGCTAACGCCTTTACCTGAACCTTGATAAGCATATGTAGCATCCACAAATCTATCACATATTACCCATATATTATTTTTTATTGAAGGTTCTATAATTTTTTTAAAATGCTCAACTCTAGCAGCAAAAATTAACATAGTCTCAGCTTCAGATGACATTTCGTCCTCTAAGATAATATGTCTTATTTTATCACCTAATTCGGTTCCTCCGGGCTCTCTGGTATTTATGACATTTAAACCTTTAGAGCGAAGCATGTTTGCTAACCATAAAGAATTAGTACTCTTTCCTGCACCATCAATCCCCTCTAGGGTTATAAATTTACCTAACAAAATGAAGACCTCTTTTTATAATAAAATTATATACTTTAGTATTATGTGAGGATAAATCCTCTGAGAAATCAGTTGTCCCATCTCCCTTAGATACAAAATAAATGTAATTATGTTTTTCTGGGTGAAGTGCAGCCATTATTGACGATATATTAATTGATGATATAGGAGTTAAAGGTAAACCAAACCTGGTATATGTATTCCAAGGAGTATCTTTTTTTAAATCAATATGTCTTAACTTACCATCAAACATAGCTCCCATCCCATATATAACGGTCGGATCAGATTGCAAACGCATACCTAATTTTAATCTATTAATAAAAACACCGCTTATAAGGCTACGTTCTTCGGCAATACCAGTCTCTTTTTCAATAATAGATGCTAAAATTAAAGCTTCATAAGGGGTATTTATTGGTAAATCTTTCTGTCTATTTTCCCATAAATTTGTAATAATAGTTTGATTCTTCTTGTAAGAAGTCTTTAATATATCTAAATCAGATAGACCAGGGGTTATATAATATGTATCAGGATAGAACAAACCTTCTGGATATAAAATATCAGAACCAATCATTTTCATTAAATCATCATCACTGATGCCAATTATTGTTTGTTTAAGATTTGGATTATTTCTTAGCTCTTCACGAAATTGATTGAATTTCCATCCTTCTATGAAAATTACTTTAGAATTAGCATTCTGTATGCAGTCCCCATTAACTAATTTCTTCATTAAGCTTATGGGACTATCAATATTAGTAATTTTATAAATACCAGCTTTAAAATTTTTATCAAGCCTACAAATGTAAGAAACACATATAAATTTATTTTCAGATATATCTAACCCACTATCTTTAATAGATGTTACGATATTTCTAGTATTATCTCCAGATTTAACAATAAATTCATAACTAATATTTTTGCTCGTATCTAAAGGTTTAATAATCCATACAAAATAATCCATTATTAAACATAAAAAAAAACAACCAGCAATAAAAAAAAATAATTGTACAACTGTAAAAAATTTCTTTAAAAACATTATAAATCTTGTTCAATAGTCAAAATAATATCAAGTCACTCTAATTACCAATAACGCCAAATAACGAACCTGTACTTGAGACAAATAACATAGATATTGCTCCAAGTATAGTTATTCTTTTAACAGCAGGCCATATGTTTGCCCCACCAGTTTTTGCTGAAATAGCACCCAATACGCCAAGACTAAAAACTGAACTTATTATAATAGTTGGAATAAATAATTCTATAGGAGCAAATAAAGATACAGCTAAAGGCACCATTTCTCCAATCGCAAATGATACTGCCGATGCGAAAGCAGCCTGTAAAGGTTTTGCTCTATTATGTAATGATATTCCTAGCTCATCTCTAGCATGAGCATCTAGAGCATCATGATTCGTCAATTCTATAGCAACTTCTTTTGCTAATCGATTAGAAAGTCCTCTATTTATGTAAATTTGTGCTAATTCTTCTAGTTCATCATCGTGATTTTTTTTTAAAGAGTGTTGCTCCATTTGCAGATCTGCAGATTCAATATCTGACTGTGATTTTACTGAAACATACTCCCCAACCGCCATAGAAAGCGCTCCAGCTATCAATCCAGATAAACCAGCGCTCATAATAGAATAGTAACCGCAATTAGCAGCAGCAATACCGGTCATTAAACAGGCCGTAGAAATTATACCATCATTAGCTCCCAAAACTGCTGCTCTCAACCAACCTGATCTGAAAATTCTATGATGTTCTTTTGCTGACATTTTCACCTACCTTTCTTAAAAGGTTAATATTTTTTCTCTGAATAATACTTTTAATTCTTCTGGACTTTTTTGGATCATTCAGCAACGGTCTATATATCTCTATTCTATCACCATCAGCTAATATAGTATCTATCGTCTTTATTTTACCAAATATACCAACATTATTATTGTAATAATCAATATCTAAGAAATAACTGTTAATTTTGGAAAAAATTATAGCTTCGTTGATAGTAGATCCTGCAGGTATAATTAATTTTTTTAAGAAAGATTTACCATCATTTTTTATATAACAAATAGATACAGATATATTAATCTTTTTCTCCATATATATGATTTGCTCTTTCTTTAAATTTACATATAAAACTATTAGCTATACGACTAAATACTGGAGATATAATCATACTTAATAATTTATTAGAAAAACTGTATTCTAACTCGAACTCAACTATACATGAATTTTTTACTTTTTCTGTAAAAGTCCAACTGCCTGATAAATATGAAAACGGTCCATCAACTAACTCTATATCAATTTTATTTGGATATTTATACTTGTTCATAGTTGTAAAACTATTGCTAATACCATATATAATCATAACTATAGAAGCTTTTGTTTGAATGTCATCGTGATACTCTATCTTTGATCCACCGCACCAAGGCATAAAATCTTGATACTCATCAATATTAGATACTAGATCAAACATTTGGTTAGAACTGTAAGGAAGTATAGTAGATTTATATATTTTATGCATAGCATACACACAATAACACAATAATATATTTAGAAAAAATTATGAAAATAACTGAGAATAGGAAATTATATCACGATTATTTTATTGAAGACAGCTATGAAGCAGGTATAGTGCTTTGTGGATGGGAGGTAAAGTCTATAAGAAACAAACAAGTTCAGATAAAAGATGGATATATAATAATAAGGGATACAGAATTATTTATAATAGGCATGAATATAACACCAATGATAAGTGCTTCTAATCATGTAAATATAGACCCTTATCGCAGTAGAAAATTATTGATGAAATCTGATCAGATAAAACGATTAATAGGAAAAGTAGAACAAAAAGGTTACTCTCTATTGCCTTTGAATTTACATTACAAGAAACATTTAATAAAATTAGATATAGCCTTAGGAAAAGGAAAAAAATCTTATGATAAAAGACAAACAATTAAAGAAAAAGAATGGGAAGAAGAAAGAAAGAATAATAAATATAAATTAAAATAAAAATAAAAATAAAATACGAAAATCCACGATGCCATCCACAAAATTAGATATCTTATAGATGGCATTTCAAAATATTATATTTTACTTATTATTAGCTAGAAGCTTCCAAGTATCAACAACAGAATCAGGATTCAAAGATATTGATGATATTCCCTTATCTTTTAACCATTTAGCGAAATCAGGATGATCACTAGGACCTTGTCCACAAATACCAATATATTTCTTGGATTTTATACACGACTGTATCGCTCTATTTAACATGAATTTAACAGCCTCATCCCTTTCATCAAAATCAGCAGCAAGTAATTCCATTCCAGAATCTCTGTCAAGACCAAGAGTTAATTGGGTCATATCATTAGATCCTATAGAAAAACCATCAAAATATTCTAGGAATTTCTCTGCCAAAATAGCGTTACTAGGAATTTCACACATCATTATAATTCTTAGTCCATTTTCTCCTCTCTTTAAACCATTTTCAGCTAATAAATCTATAACCTTTTTAGCTTGGTTAACAGTTCTGACAAAAGGCACCATTATTTCAACATTAGTCAATCCCATGTCATTACGAACTTTTCTGAATGCTTCACATTCCATAAGGAAACAATCTTTAAAGTCTCCAGCAATATACCTAGAAGCACCCCTAAAACCCAGCATAGGATTTTCTTCTTCAGGCTCATATCTAGATCCACCTATTAGCTTTCTATATTCATTTGATTTAAAATCAGATAAACGAACAATAACCGGTTTTGGCCAAAAAGCAGCAGCAATAGTTGAAATACCTTCTGACATTTTTTCTATAAAAAACTTACGTGGACTAGAATAACCTCTGGCAGAAGACTCTACTGCTTTCTTTAAATTATTATCAACATTTGGATAATCTAAAACAGCTTTAGGATGAACTCCAATATTATTGTTTATAATGAATTCTAAACGAGCTAAACCAACACCATTATTAGGTAATTGTGAAAAATCGAAAGCTAGCTGAGGATTACCAACATTCATCATTATTTTTAGATCTATGCTTGGCATATCTCCTCTACATACATCTTCAATCTCAGTTTCTATCAGTCCGTCGTATATATAACCCTCATCACCTTCTGAACATGAAACTGTGACATTTTGGCCATCTTTAAGGATATTAGTTGCATCGCCACATCCAACAACAGCTGGAATACCAAGCTCTCGAGCTATTATAGCAGCATGACAAGTTCTTCCTCCTCTATTTGTTACAATTGCTGAAGCTTTTTTCATTACTGGTTCCCAATTAGGGTCAGTCATGTCTGTAACTAATACATCACCTGCTTGAACTCTATCTATTTCTGAAGTATCAAAAACTACCTTTACTGGACCCGATCCTATTTTTTGTCCTATAGCTCTACCACTTATTAATATTTTACCAGTAGCCTTTAATTTATAACGCTGTTGAATATCTTTATTAACTTGTTGAGACTGTACTGTTTCTGGACGAGCTTGCAAGATATAAATCTTGCCATCAATTCCATCTCTACCCCACTCGATATCCATAGGCCTACCATAATGACGCTCGATTATAACAGCATATTTTGCTAGCTCAGTAATCTCTTGGTCATTTAAAGAATATTTATTTCTATCTGATAAACTAACATCAACAGTGCGGACTGCAGAACCAATACTAAGATCATCGTTAAATTCCATCTTAATTAATTTAGATCCGATACGACGGCTTACTATAGCATCCAAATTCTTTTCCAAAGAAGTTTTAAATACATAAAACTCATCTGGGTTCACAGCCCCTTGCACAACTGTTTCGCCTAAACCATATGAAGAAGTTATAAAAACAACATCCGAAAAACCAGATTCAGTGTCGATTGTAAACATTACACCAGCGCTTCCCTTATCTGACCTAACCATTTTTTGTATGCCTGCAGATAAAGCAACATCAGTATTATCATATCCTTTATGAACTCTATAAGATATTGCTCTATCATTATACAAGGAAGCAAAAACATGCTTTATTTTTTCTAAAATATCTACAATACCTACTACATTAAGAAATGTTTCTTGCTGACCAGCAAAAGAAGCATCTGGTAGATCTTCAGCAGTAGCCGAAGACCTAACTGCGAATGATCCGTTTCCATCAATATCTAATTTTTTGAAAGCATCCCTTATACTTTTTTCAAAATTCTCAGAAAATTTGGTATTCATTATTAAATCTCGAATCTCAGATCCTGCTTTAGATAATTCATAAATATTATCCGGATTCAAGTTTCTTAACTTTTCAGATATTTTTTCATCTAAGTTAGAAGATTTTAAAAAATCTCGAAAGGCATGTGCTGTTGTAGCAAAACCACTAGGAACTCTGACTCCAGCATCTGATAATTGACTTATCATCTCACCTAGAGAAGCGTTTTTACCACCAACTGAAGCTACATCAGACATACGTAACTTCTCAAATGGAATTATGTAAGACATTTAAATCACCTATAAAAATATAAAAACAATATGATTAAAGAATTAAATCTATTAATACATTTATCATATTATTCTGATAATAATGCCCATTATAATGAAAATTTTCAAACTATCACTATTTAAGCTCTAAAATGTAATATTAGATCAATTTTTTTAAAAGGATTTGAAATAAATGAAACAAAACATCATCGAAAGAACAGTGTATCTTGTATCAGATAGCACAGGCATAACCGCTGAAACATTCAGCAATGCTGTTTTATCGCAGTTCGATACAATGAAATTTAAACAAATACACTTACCATTCATATTCTCCCTAGAAAAAGCAAAAGAAGTAGTTAATAGAATCAATCAGAATGCACTTGATACAGGTAATCTACCTATCGTATTTAGTACATTAGTAAACCATGAGATAATGAATACTGTACGTAGTGCGAACGGAATATTTTTAGATATATTCGGTACTTTTGTAAGCAACATAGAACAACTTATAGGTCATAAGTCTAATAATTCTATAGGAAGATCACATAATGTGACTAATACGGAAAAATATCGCAATAGAATTGATGCTATAAATTTCAGCTTATCACATGATGATGGTCAATTCGTACATCAATTAAATCAAGCTGACGTTATTTTAATAGGTGTATCTCGTTGTGGAAAAACTCCAACCAGTCTGTATTTAGCTATGCAATATGCTATAAAAGCTGCAAATTTTCCGTTAACACCAGATGATTTTGAAAGAAATACTTTACCATCTACAATATTTCCATACAAAAATAAACTTTTTGGTCTATCAATACACCCAGAAAGACTATCAGAAGTTAGGAATGAAAGACGCCCTAATAGCAGTTATTCTACTATAGAGCAGTGCCGTTATGAAGTAACAGAGTCAGAAAAGATGATGAGAAGAGACGGTATACCATGGTTGTCTACAACTACAAAATCAATTGAGGAGATAGCAACTACTGTCTTACAAGAAATTGGTCTAGATCGTAAATTAGCCTAAGTGCATGCTGATAAAAGTTTTTACTGGAGAGAAACTTTTTCTATGTTCTTTACATGGGCCATATTTTTTCAACAAAATTATATGTTCTTTCGTTCCATAGCCTTTGTGTTTATTGAGCAGATAGCATGGATATTGATAATGTAAATTTAACATTTCTTTATCCCTTTCTGTTTTTGCTATTATAGAAGCAGCTGATATTGCTGGTATGGTGCTATCACCTTTCACTATTGTACTTACTTTATATTTTAAATTTGGTGATTGATTACCATCAATGAGAACAATGTCTGGTAATACTTGCAATTTTAATACTGCGTTCTTCATAGCTAGCAAAGTTGCTTGCAAAATATTTAAATTATCTATGTCACTAACATTTATACTAGAAACACTCCAACATATAGATTTTTGCTTTATTATAATGGATAAATCTTCTCGCTTTTTTGGAGATAATTTTTTAGAATCATTTAAACCTTCAATAGGAAATCTTTTATCTAAAATAACTGCTGCAGCATATACTGGTCCAGCTAATGCTCCTCTACCTGCCTCATCAACACCAGCTATGATATCTGAATAATTGTTTATATATTTTGATTGTGAATAAATCATTTTTTTTAAGTCTCAAATGTGTTTTATGCTATCAAATTAATTGTATCTATTTTCAATTCATTATGAATATAAATAAAATTTCTAATAATTTTGTTACAATAACTAAAAGATCATCAGTAAAAACATTATGAAATTAAATTCACAGAATATAAGAATGCTGCTGACCTAATTTCCATAACATTATTTTTTGGGTTATTAATGATAAAATATAATAAATAAATACTGGTCTTTTTAAACTAAAAACTCTCTAATTTGCCTTACTAACAAAATCGCATCATTAGCTTAGATAGCATAACAATTTCTGAAGGTATACTGCCTGGCAATATTGCTAAGAGATTCTTGATAGCGTTAAAATTTAAAATTTTTCTGGTATATTATTGCGATAATATATAATTAATTATATAAATCCTAATGTATATTTTTTATCATTAAGAATTAGGAACTACGCCAATGTCTCATAAAAAAACATTATCTTTTACTTATAGTAAATAACACAATGACCTACTACTACTTGTTCCTGAATTTACGAATACTTTAGTTCCTGTCAACTTGTGTAGCGTCCTATAGCGACAGAATATCAATATTATCTGAAACATTTTCAATAGCAGTTGAATGTATATTTCTATTCATTTAATTTGCGAATTGCACACATTAATTTAGTTTCAGCTACAATTTGAGAATCTACTAAGGCTCGTGCTTTGTATTTGCAAATAGAACGACTTAAACGTTCTGCATTAACCTCTAAACGTAATTGATCACCTGGCACAACTGGACGCCGAAAACGAGTTTCATCAATACCAACTAAGTAATATGCTGTATTAATATCAATCTTCCCAAGATTGCCATCATCTATAAAAGAAAACAAAGCTGCTGATTGTGCCAATGCCTCTATGATTAAAACTCCTGGCATGATAGGAAGATGTGGGAAATGACCATTAAAAAAAGGTTCATTAATAGACACGTTTTTGATAGCTACTATAGATTTACCGGGAATCATCTCAAGTACACGGTCTACTAACAACATAGGATAACGATGAGGTAATCGTTTCATTATATCCTGTATATTTAATTCCATCTATAAAATCCTAAAATTTTCTAATATAAAACTATTAAGTATATATTTATCATTTTCTAAAAAATTATTTAATAATTTTTCTTCTTTCAAAATGAGTAAAATAAGGATAAATACTGGTACATCTACTAGATTTTATAATATTTGATCTAATTGCATTAGAACCCAGACATATGAGCGTCATTTACAATAGTTAACTGACCTGAAACATAGCTGTACCAGCTATTATACATCTTTATTTGATTATGCTATACAAACTCAAACTATAGCTGTGTTATCCACCTATTTTCACATTGTGATATATCATTATCTGATTATCCAGCCTTACTCCATTATAATAGATAATAGTTTTATATAAAGCTCCTTTATAGGTTGTCTGTTACATTTATAATATAGTTGTGAAATAAAGATAATCATTTCTCCAAGTTTATAGATTTATCTTAATTGTATAAATCATTTATTTAAAAGGCTAATAACCTGATCTGTAATATCAATTCTAGGATTTACTGCTATAGCATCCTGTAGTATTAGGTCGAAATTATCTTGCTCTGCTATATTTTTAATGCTCTCATTTACCATTGAGATAATAGAAGAAAATTCTTCATTTCTCCTTCTATTGAAATCTTCTTGAAATTCACGACGCTTGCGTTGAAGATCCACATCTAGATTATTCAAGTTCCTCTGTAGCTGTATCTTTTCATTCTCTGATATAACCAAAGATTCTTTGTCAAATTTTTCAATTTGAGAGCGCAAGCTTAGACTTAGTTTTTGTAACTCTTCATCTCTTTTTTTAAACTCAACTTCAATTTTCTTTTGTGATGCCTTAGCAGGATTAGACTCTTTTAAAATACGGTCAGTGTTTACAAAACCTATTTTTATTTCTTCAGCAAAAGAATGAAAAGGTACGGTAGCAAAAAAAACGAAAATAAAAAGAGTTTTGAAAATCAGTTTATTTTTTGTATTTCTAGAAAAATTACAAATAAATTTATCAAACTTAAAGTTAAACATAATATAAATATCACTCTTAATAAAATAAAAAATCAAATTGCTCAAAAATTAGTTCCCAATTGTATTTGCAGATTTTGTATGTCATCGTCAATATGTCTATTCAAAGGCACTCCATAAGAAATCTGCATAATTCCAACTGGAGATTTCCAAGAAACACCTAAACCAGCAGAATATCGCCATCCACAATCAATAGAATCATTATATTTTTTAATGCTTTCATTAAAAACTCTACCAGAATCGATAAATAAAAAAGGCCTTAAAGTTTTATCTACAGATTCATTCGGAAGAGGTATATAAAATTGGGCATTAGCTAAAATACGTTTAGACCCTCCAATATACTCTCCAGTAAAAAAATCTCTAGGACCTACAGAGGAATTTCTATAGCCACGAACACTACCTATTCCACCTGCATACATATTTTTTATAGATGGATAATCTTTACTACCGTAACTTATTCCATAATCAATCAGTCCATTGATAGATACTATATATTTATCAGCAAATAGTAGATAACGTTGATAATTAGCAGTTATAAGAAAATACTTCATATCCATAAATGAAAAATCTAATTTTGCACCTTTAAACGAACCTACTCTTGGGAAAACATTACTATCACGAGTATCATCTGATATGCCTAAATTTATGTTAATTGATTTTGTGTTACAACCATATTGATTTACAAATCTATTATAAACTGAAGATAATTTGTTAAAGGAAATAATGTTATTTTGCTCTATGGAAGAACCAAAGGATAAGGCACTTGATTCTGAGATAGGAATCTCTAAATTAAATCCTTGCTTAAAGGATTTAATTTTACAATTATTACCTACTTCATGCTGATTATTGATTTTATAATCAAGCATTATAGTACTTTTGATTTTCTTATCTAAAAAATATGGATCCGTATATGATATAGTGGCTGAGCTGTTTGCTTTGCTACGATTTAGCTGTAGCGTTAACTCTGAACCATTTCCAAATAGGTTTTCATCACTTACCATAGCAGAAAAAACAGTCTTATCTGAAGAACCATAGCCAAAACCAATATTAAAAATACCTGTAGGCTTTTCTTCAACATCTATATTTATATCAACAAGATCGTTAGAATCAGGACATGAATTAAATTCCATCACAACCTTATTAAAAAAACCCAACCTATCTAGTTTTTCTTTAGATAATTTGATTTTTTGATGATTATATATCGACGATTCAAGCTGACGCAGTTCTCTTCTTATTACTTTATCATGTGTATAAGAATTACCTGTTATATTAATTTTGTTAATATAAACAGTATCTCCGATATCTACACTAAAAATAATATCAATCAAAGATTCTGCTTCTTTAGTTTCTATGAAAAAATTTATATCAGCCAAAGCAAATCCAAAATTGCCTAAATATTCTCTTATTGAAAGAATGGTATTATTAATATTAGATATAGAATATATATCACCATTCTTAATTTTTATTATATCAAAAACCTTTTTATAAAGCTCACATGAATTACATAGTAATTTTATATCGTTGATTTTATACAATGATCCTTCATCGATAGAAATAAGTATATCTACCATATCTTTATTATAGGAAAAATTAATCTTTTGATCTTGGACTTTAAAATCAGCATAACCGTTATTCATATAAAAAACACGTAATCTATCTAAATCAGATTCTAGAATATCACTGATAAATACATCATTTTTTTTGTACCAAGAAAACAAATTAGTAGAATTAGACTTGAATAACTTTAATAATGATTTTTCTGAAAAAATTTTATTGCCTTTTATATGAATACTTCTTATTTTTGATATAGGACCTTCATCAATATTAAAACTAATGTCAACTAATTCATTAGAAAGAATTTTTTTGTCTACAGATATTTCTATACCGTGTATACCTTTAGCAGAATAATTAAGCTTTATTTCATTTTTAATTTTGTTTAAAGAATTTAGGTTTAAAAAAGATCCTTCAATAAAATTAAATTTATTTAAAATATTTAGCATATACTCTTTACTAAAATTATTAACTCCGTGAAATTCAACTGAATGTAAAAGAGGCATTTCTTTAACACTAATAATAGCAATATCATTTTCTATTTTTATAGAAACATCATCAAAAAAACCGATATCATATAAATTATTTACGGTTCTAGATAACTCTTGTTCTGATATTTTTTCTCCTATTTTGAATGGCAATTTTTCAATAATTACAGATCTATCAACTTTATTAATTCCATCTATATATATATCTTGCACAACAAAATCGCTAGAAGTATAAGAAACTACAGGAAATAGAAATGCAGCAAATGCTAATAATATATTTACTCTAAATAAAGACATCGTAAACAGATCCTAATATGTTAAAGGAGTTTAATAATCCTAAAGAAATTTTCTCAAAAACAAATAAAAAATTCCTGTAATATCAGTGCAACACTTTATATTATTTAATCATACATGACAAATCTTACGAGCAAAATCACGAGTAATCCTATCTAAATGCAATATATCATCCAGATTATTTAAAGAATAAGGAATTTTTTGCTCATACCAATTTATAGAAGCATCTATAATTCTTGAAATACTTGTATATCTTATATTTTCATTAAGAAAAGCATCTACAGCAACTTCATTAGCAGCATTTAAAACAATACAATGAGCTTGTCCTAATTTTAAAGCATCAAAAGCTAATGATAAACATGGAAATTTTATAAAATCAGGCTGGTAAAAATCAAGTTTTCTAAGCTCTGTAAAATCTACAAAACCAACTTTATTTTTTGTTCTAATTGGAAAACCCAAAGCATAAGATATAGGAATACCCATATCTGGCTTACTTAATTGTGCTATGATTGAACCATCAATGTACTCAACCATAGAATGTATTACACTTTGTGGATGTATTAATATTTCAATTTTTCTTGTAGGAATATTAAACAACCAATGCGTTTCAATAACTTCAAATCCTTTATTTATCATAGTTGAGGAATCTACTGATATTTTAGGACCCATGTTCCATCTTGGATGCGAGCATGCCTTTTCTGGAGTTACATTCTGCAAACTATCTAGGCTATATCCACGAAATGGACCACCAGAAGCTGTCAACAGTATACGATTGATGCTATTTTCTATTTTTTTAAAATCAATGCCATTTTCATTTCCACATAGACACTGAAAAATGGCATTGTGCTCACTATCTATAGGAATTAATTCTGCTTTGAAAGTAAAAACATACTGCATAAAAAGGTCTCCTGCTACTACTAAGACTTCTTTATTTGCCAACAAAATACGCTTACCTGCTTTAGCAGCAGCTAGAGCAGATGGCATACCAGCTATACCTACAATTGCAGCAATAACAGTATCATAACTGCTGTCATAAGCCATATCCACAAGGGATTCAGAACCAATTAATATTTTAGGGATAAGATTTTTGTTAGTCCATTTTTTATGAAAAAGTTCTTTAGCTTCAAGATTGGGAACAACAACTACCTTAACTCTATATTTAATCGCTTGAGCAACTAAACAATCTATACTGCTATAAGCACTAAGGCCAAAAACTTCAATATCCCCATGAAACGTGTCAATAATTTCAAGGGCTTTTTTACCAATTGATCCAGTAGATCCAAAAATAAAAACGCGACGAAACACACTCAAAATGATACCTCTGATAATAAAAACGCCGTAGGAACAACTGAAATTATTGCATCAAACCTATCATATACACCACCATGGCCAGGTAGAAGATTGCTTGAATCTTTAATACCAGAATTTCTTTTTAGTAAAGACTCAAACAAATCACCAAATATGGCAAGAAAAGATAATATTATTGAAAATAGCAATGCTAAAAATAATGACCATTTATCTATTAAAATACTAGAAAAGCTGCCCTCAATGAAGCTGCTTACATAAAACCATATAAAGGAAGCACAAATACCTGATACTGCTCCAGCAATAGTTTTATTAGGACTTATTTCACATGCTAATTTCTTTTTTCCAATAGATTTTCCTACAAAATATCCAGATATATCTACTGCACATATAAAAATCAACATAGAGATTATAAACCAGGAACCGTAACTGATATAGTAAAATACTATAATAAACCAAACAGAAGAACATAAGAAAATTGAGAAAATAGATATAAATAAACGCTCTGCATTAGAGAATACCCTAGCATAGGATACAGAAATTAAAGATAAAAGTAACCAAATCACATCAATAATTAATATTGCTTTATATAGTATGTTACTGTATTTAAAAACGATATTTATACTTACAAAAGGCAATGACAATGTTGCAATCATAAATAATAAAATTGGTAATAGCATGCAGTTTTTTTTTGAAACATAGGCAGGAACGGACATTAGAAGCCATTCCCATAAAACAAATGATATAATTACAGATAATAATACTATGAAGCTTCCTTCATATCTTGACAACAAAGACAAAGCAAAGACCGATACTAGCATTATCGCCGTTAAAACTCTATGTTTCAGCATTTAATAACTCACTTTGTTTTATTATTGCCTTGAATCTTTTTCTATTTGAGCACTTGTTTTTCCAAATCTACGCTCTCTTGTGAGATACCAGCGAAATGCTTCTTCCAATTCATTAGAACCAAAATCAGGCCAACAAATATCAGTAAAGTATAATTCTGTATATGCTAATTGCCATATTAGAAAATTAGAAATACGCCTCTCTCCTCCAGTTCGTATTAATAAATCTGGCTCCGGAGCCCAAGGCATAGAAAGATAGCGTGACATGATATCTTCATTTATATTATCTATATTATCTAAAATATCAGGCTCTTTTTTTAACATTTTTTTTACGGCCTGTAAGATATCCCATCTTCCGCCATAGTTTGCTGCTATTGTAAGATAAAGATTATTATTATGTGATGTTTTACAAATGACGCTCTTTATTAGATCTTGAAGGTATTTACCAAACCCATTAATGTCACCAATTATACGTAGATTTATACCCTTATCTACTAATCTATCTACTTCATTTTCTAAAGTTTTTATAAATAAATTCATTAGATATTCAATTTCATCAGCAGGCCTCCGCCAATTCTCTGAACTAAATGCAAATAAAGTAAGATAACGAATATCTAATTGACTAACTCTATCTATAATTTGGCCAACAGATCTTACCCCCTTAAAATGACCTGAAGATCTTGGTAGTAATCTCTTATTTGCCCAGCGACCATTACCATCCATAACAATCGCAACATGCTTCGGAAGCTGTTTATTAATCAACATGACTTATATACGACAGACCATTATAAACAATAAAGTCCAAGATTGCATTTCAAAGAAATTATTATATCTTATCAAATTGCCATTATTTCAGTCTCTTTTTTAGAGATTATCTGGCCTATTAATACAATATTATGGTCTGTTATTTTTTGTATCGATTCCTGAGATCTTTTTTCATCATCTTCAGATATGTCTTTATCTTTAACCATTTTTTTTAGAAGATCGTTAGCCTCTCGGCGAATATTGCGTACAGCTACTTTTGTTTCTTCGCCTTCAGATTTCACAACCTTAACCAAATTTTTACGTCGCTCTTCAGTTAAAGGAGGCATAGGAACTTTAATACTATCACCAAATGATATTGGATTAAGTCCTAAATCAGATTCTCTTATAGCCTTATCTATTACATTAATCATCTTCTTCTCATAAGGCACAACCTGTATGTTCCTAGCATCCAATAGATTAACATTAGCTATCTTGTTTATTGAAGTAGAAGAACCATAATAATCTACGGAAATATGATCAAGAATACCAACATGGGCACGACCTGTGCGAATTTTTGCTAAATTAGATACTAATACATCAACAGATTTAGACATTTTGCTTTCAATAGAAAGACGAATTTCATCTATATTCATAAAAAATTATCCCATTAAAGATGAACTAATGTGCCTTCATTTTCACCTATCACTACACGTTTCAAGGCACTAGATTTATATATAGAAAATACATTTATTGGTAATTTTTGGTAACGACATAATGCAAAAGCAGTAGCATCCATGACTTCAATTCTACGTACAATAACCTCATCAAAACATATGCGCATATATCTAGTAGCTGTAGGATCTTTTTTTGGGTCAGCACTATATATTCCATCAACCTTAGTAGCTTTTAACACAATTTCAGCACCAATTTCCGCACCACGTAATGCAGCTGCTGTGTCTGTGGTAAAAAAAGGATTTCCTGTTCCTGCGGCAAAAATAACTACTTTCCCCTCTTCTAAGTACCGTAGAGCCTTGGGTCTTATATAAGGCTCTACGACTTGATCTATATTTAAAGCAGACTGTACCCGAGCATCTACACCAAAACGTTTAAGTGAGTCCTGTAAAGCAAGAGCATTCATGATAGTAGCCATCATTCCCATGTAATCAGCAGTAGCACGGTCCATACCTTGAGCTCCTGGGGCGACGCCACGGAAAATATTACCTCCACCTATAACAATAGCTAATTCTACACCTAACTCAATAACCTTTAATATCTCTTCCGTGATACACAAAATGGTTGATCTGTTTATTCCAAAAGAATCATCACCCATAAGTGCCTCGCCAGAAAGTTTCAACAAAACTCTTTTATATGGTTTATTGTACATGCTTGAAATTCCGATGATTTACATACCAGTAGTAAACAACTCAACAATCTAACCAAAATAATAAGCTAATAAAAATCTTTCGTTATGGCAGATAAACTACATAGAACTAACCGCCGCGACTTCTGCAGCAAAATCTATCTCTTTTTTTTCAATACCGTCTCCAACAACATAAAATACAAAACTTTCAACCGACGAAGATTTTCCATCAAGCATTTGTTTCACAGTCTGTTTCTCATCTTTGACAAACATCTGAGACATTAATGTAACCTCTTTCAGAAATTTTTGTACAGACCCATCAACAATTTTCTCTATTATGTCATTTGGTTTACCAGATTTTTTCGCTTTTTCTAGGGCTATTGAACGCTCAGAATTAATTTCATCTATGTTGACACCAGAAGCGTCTACAGATTTTGGTTTAGCTGCTGCTATATGCATAGCGACATCTTTTCCTACATCTTCATTTCCAGAATGATCTACTAATACACCTATTCGACCATTATGACTATATCCCGATAAAGATCCACTTGCAGCTAATCTGATAAAACGACGAATAGAAATGTTTTCACCAATCTTGCCAATCATAGACCTTCTAACACCATCTACAGTATCAGTATCAAAAACTGTATTACTTAATCCTAACAAATCAGCTGGGTTATTAATTGTTACTATCTCTGCTAGTTTGTTTACAAAAGAAATAAATTCTTTATTTTTAGCAACAAAATCAGTCTCGCAATTAACCTCAATCAGAGCTCCTGACTTCAAGTCATCTGAAATATATAAACCTATTAAGCCTTCAGCAACTACACGAGAAGCTGCTTTATTAGCTTTGTTACCTAATTTTATTCTCAAAAGACCTTCTGCTTTTTTTATATCACCATCAGATTCGACTAGCGCTTTTTTACATTCCATCATAGGAGCATCAGTCTTTTCTCTCAATTCTTTTACAAGAGAAGCATTAATATTGGACATACTATTCCTAAAATATCTAACAAAAATAAAACTAAAAAGTAAATGTTAAAGACCTATCTCGACAAAGTCTTCAGTATTTTCTTTAATGCTATCAACAACGTCATCTAAATTTTTTTTACGACCTTCCAACACTGCATCTGCTATTCCTTTACAATAAAAAGATATTGCTTTTGCAGAATCATCATTACCTGGAATAACATAATCAACCCCATCAGGAGAATGATTAGTATCAACAACCGCAACCACTTTTATTCCTAAAGCTCTAGCTTCTGATATAGCAATCTTATGATATCCAACATCTACAATAAATATTGTATCTGGAAGGTTATTCATATTTTTAATACCGCCAATGGATTTATTTAGCTTGTCTAGCTCTCTATGAAATAACAATCCTTCTTTTTTTATCATTTTGTCGGCATGACCACTGGCAACAATATTTTCCATTTCTTTCAATCTTTTAATAGAAGATTTTACTGTTTTAAAATTAGTAAGCATTCCACCAAGCCATCTAGAATCAACATAAGGCATATTACATCTACTAGCTTCACTAGCAATAAATTCACGAGCTGCTCTTTTTGTGCCAACAAATAAAATATTATTATTGCTAGATGAAGATTTCTTAACGAATTTTAATGCTTCTAGATAATTCTCTACTGTTTTCTCAAGATTTATTATATGTATCTTATTTCTTTGACCAAAAATATACTGTGCCATTTTTGGATTCCAGTATCTTGTCTGATGTCCAAAATGAACACCTGCCTCTAACATTTCTCTCATCATAGACATAAAAACCTCCAAGGGTTAATTTCTTACAATACGTAAGCATCTATAATAACAAGACACCCCTGATAACGTATCGTGCGATTTGTGAATTTATATTTTTATATATCATTTAATATTTACAGCTGACAATTATACACAAACTAGTTAATTATGGCTTTAAGAATTAAAATAATAGTTAATTTATTTTATAAAAATAGCAATTATTTATAAGTAAAGCAAAATAATTATTGCAATCAATAATATTGAGATTTAATATCAATTTCATCATATAATTATTTGTCATAAATTATTATATTAACTCTCTATAAAAGAAAAATTTTTAAAAATATAAAATGGGTATTATTAAAAATAAAAATGATCTAAATAAAATGAGATCTGCTTGCCAGGATGCTGCAAAGATATTAGATTTCATAACAAATTATGTAAAACCAGGAGTTACAACAGGATATTTAGATAAATTATGTCTTGAATATCTAACAGATGAACTGAAAGTTAAATCAGCAACTGTCGGTTACGCTCCACCAGGACATTCGCCTTTCCCAGGATCAATATGTACTTCCGTAAATCATCAAGTATGTCATGGAATTCCTGGCAATAGAATTTTAAAAAATGGTGACTCTTTGAATATAGACGTTACTATCATAAAAGACGGATGGTATGGTGATACAAGCAGAATGTACTATGTAGGTGATCAATCAATACAATCGTTGAGACTATCAGAAATAACATATGAATGCATGTGGAAAGGCATACAGAAAGTAAAAAATTATGCCAGATTAGGCGATGTTGGGCACGCCATACAAAAACATGCTGAAGAAGCAGGTTTTTCCGTAGTAAGAGAATTTTGTGGTCATGGAATCGGAAAAAATTTTCATGAAGATCCACAAGTGCTTCACTATGGGAAACCTAATACCGGAGAATTATTAAAAACTGGTATGCTAATTACAATAGAACCAATGATAAATGCAGGAAAAAAAGGAATAAAACAATTGTCAGATGGATGGACAATAGTAACAAGCGATCATAGTCTTTCTGCACAGTGGGAGCATACAATATGCGTAACTGATACCGGATATGAAGTTTTAACTTTGTCATCAGGAACACCAAAACCACCATCATTTATTGATAATCGAGATATATTTTAAATAAATCTGTTATAATCGATCTGTCATGTCAATTGACTTAGTTAAATTTTAAATGCGCAAAATTATTAAGAGCGAGGAGAAATTATTACCACATATTCTTTTTAGAATTTTAATTAACTCGTAATTAGCAGTATGTCTAATGACACAAAATAATCGTTTAATTTTCAATTTACTTAAATTATGCTACTTTCAGAATTCTTATCCCCCTTAACAAAAAGTTTTTTATTCACTTTTGGAACATTGCTTCCTTTTTTGAATCCACCAGCAATTGCTCCAATATTTCTTTCCATGACAGAAAATGCATCGCCGGATACAAGGTTAATGTTAGCAAAAAAAGTTGCTAGTAACGTAGCTATTATGCTAGTGGCTACATTATTGATTGGAAATGCTATATTAGCCTTATTTGGAATATCCTTACCAATTGTAAGGCTAGGTGGTGGAACATTAATAATATTCAGTGCCTGGAACCTTATAACTTCTTCAGACGAAGGAAAATCTATTGTAGATGAAAAACAAGAATTAATGAGTTTAGAGCAAGCAAATTCTCGAGCATTTTATCCTTTAACATTTCCTGTAGCTTTTGGGCCAGGAGCTATATCAGGTGCTATAGCAGTAGGTATTTATCTAATCGAGAGTACTAATAGTATTAATACAATAACCATGAAATTATCGGGGTCTGTTTTAGCTATACTTTTACTATCATCGATACTTTATATATGTATGAAATTTTCAGCGCAGATGTTAAATAAATTGGGACGAAGCGGTACTACTGTATTTATGAAGCTTTCTTCCTTTATTATGCTTTGTCTTGGAGTTCAAATTTGTTGGGCTGGTGTAAATGAATTAGTTAGAACTTTTCTATAATTCAAAATTATATACAAAAGATAATTTTACTTATACTAAGATTTTATAGAGCCTATTATGCAAAAGACTTATCGTAATAAATTATTTATTTTGGTTTCTATACTTTGCTTCACTTCGATATTCGCAGCTCTTATATCTCAACATGTATTTGATATGAAGCCATGTTCTTGGTGTATTGTACAACGTTTTATTTTTTTTATAATAGGGATTGTTTCATTCTTAGGCTACTATGTAAGAAGTGATATATTGTCTAGAATTATAGCTATAATAATATCAGCATTAAGTGTGTTTGGTGTATGGGCTGCATATATGCAAAAGGTATCTTATTCTGAGAGTTTATCATGTATGACAACACCAGCAGATACATTAATTAACAGCACAGGATTTGATTCATCAATTCCTTGGTTGTTTAGTGTATATTCATCATGTGCAGATGATCCTGTTTTCTTATTTGGTGTCGAATATTTCGTATGGAGCTTATCTTTATTTGTAATATTAGCAGTTATAGCAATATCAGCAGCTATAAGAAATACTAATTAACCATATTTCTTTTTAGGTAAAAATAAAAACAGCATGTCCTATGCATTATAGGAAACTTGCTGTTTTTATTTTTAACAACGATACTTATTAAGATACTCTACTATTGCTTAAATTAGCTAAATAATTGGAATCTATATCCCCAGTTATATATTTTCCATCAAAACAAGAAGCATCAAAATTTGTAAGAGAATTATTGATATCAGTAATGGATTTCTTCATGTCCTCAATATCCTGATAAATTAATGCATCTGCCCCTATGAATTTTGCAATCTCTTCGTCTGTTCTGTTAGCAGCTATAAGCTCATTTTGAGTAGGCATGTCTATACCATAAACATTTTGATACTTTATTTGAGCTGCAGCTGATGCAAAATAAACTTTATTTGCTCCAGATGAGCGTGCCATCTCTACAATCTCTTTACTAGTAGTACCGCGAACAATAGAATCATCTACTAATAAAACATTTTTATTCTTAAATTCCATACTTATTGTATTTAATTTCTGCCTAACTGATTTCCTACGCATAGCCTGACCAGGCATAATAAAAGTTCTTCCAACGTATCTGTTCTTTATAAGACCTTCACGATAATCAAGGTTCAAAGAATGAGCTAATTGCATTGCTGCAGGACGTGAAGAATCTGGTATGGGTATAACAACGTCTATATCTCCGGAATTTACATATTTAGTTAATTTTTTAGCTAAATATTCACCCATTTTTAGTCTAGCATCATACACGGGAACTCTATCCATAAAAGAATCAGGGCGTGAGAAATATATATATTCAAATATACATGGAGAAAGTTTATGGTTTTCTGCACATTGTTTACTAAATAAATTACCATCCAAATCTATAAATATAGCTTCACCTGGATCTATATCACGAACAAAAGTAAATCCATTACCTTCTAAAGCAACTGATTCTGATGCAACCATCCATTCAGTACCCTTATTTGTCTCCTGTCTTCCAATACATAGTGGACGTATACCATTAACGTCACGGAAAGCAACTAATCCATAACCTGAAATAATTGATACAACGGCATAAGCACCTCTTACCCGTCTATGAACACCAGATATAGCTTGGAAAATTGAATTTTCATCAAGAACAACTCCATGAACAGCTGATTGTAATTCATTAGCAAACACATTAAGCAGAACTTCTGAATCAGAATTAGTGTTTATATGTCGCAAATCAACTCTAAATAAAGATTCTCTTAATTCTTGCCAGTTAGTCAAATTACCATTATGCGCAAACATAATACCGAAAGGTGCATTAACATAAAATGGTTGTGCTTCTTGTTCATTTACATTAGATCCAGATGTAGGATATCTTACTTGTCCTATACCACAATTACCTGGTAAAGAAAGCATATTATGGGTACGAAAAACATCTCTCACAAGACCATGTGATTTATGAAGATAAAACTGCCTATTATCAGATGTGGCTATACCAGCTGCATCTTGCCCCCTATGTTGTAAAAGCAACAAACTATCATATAACAGCTGATTTACCTGACTACGTCCCACGACACCAACTATTCCACACATAAAATAATTCCTAATGATATTAAGATTTCTATTAATGAGATTTTTAAATCTCTGATAGTAGAAATTCCCTAATTTTATAAACTAGATCCATAGCTGGTTTTACGAGAACTGAATCCATAAACCAATACTCTGTGGACAACATACTACAACATAACAAAAATAACAGAATCAATAATAAGCCACGCAATACTCCAAAGACAACACCTAATGCACGATCAATAGAGGACATTCCTGTCTTAACGACAAAGAATGATATTAAAATATTAATAAAACTACATGCTAATAAAACAGAAAAAAACACAACTAAATAAGATAAACAAATGCTAATTAACTGAGAGTCTATGTATCTTTCAATAAAATAATTAACATCCGGTGCAAATAATATAGTTAATAAGAATGATATGAAATAAGAAAAAAAAGAAAACAACTCTCTTACAAAACCACGAAAGTATCCAGTTATGCAAGAAACCAGCAATACACCGGTTAAGATATAATCAAAAAGATTCACTTTATTACCAAATAAATATATCTACTAATTTATAAATACAAAAATAGAATGCAATCATATTAATAAAGATTAAATTAATTACTGCAATAAAATTTCAAAATCAAAAATTATAAAAAATAAAATTTTATTTGAGCCTTCAATTGTAAGATAACAGAATTTGCATAATTAGACTAGATAGTAAAAATTCTACATAGAATTTTACTAATAAATTAGATTGTAATTTGCAGATATTATCTCAAATATAATTGATAAATATCACTAACAGTTAACATAGAATTTTACTAATAAATTAGATTGTAATTTGCAGATATTATCTCAAATATAATTGATAAATATCACTAACAGTTAAAAAAGACCCAAAAACTAGTATACGATCATTTTGATCGGAATTTTGAAGTGCAGTATTAAATGCATCAATAACATTAGGGCAACATATCACGTTTGCTGATTCTAAATTATCTTTAATGATATTGAATAGTAAATCTGAAGATAAACCTCTAGCGCCAAAAGTACTGCAACAATACCAATAATCAACATAAGAATCTAATATTTTCACAACTTCCAATATGTTTTTATCCTTTAACATTCCTATTACTACATGTGTTTTAGAAAAACCATTATTATCAGCAAGATTTGCTACTAAAGAATTAGCAGCATGTGCATTATGAGCAACATCTAAAATAATGGTAGGATTATTCCTAATAATTTGAAATCTGCAAGGCAGAAAAGAATTTAAGATTCCATTACTTATATTTTCATATGAAATATTCAATCTATCTTTGACTGATCCTATTGCTGTTAACGCCATCGATACATTTAACAACTGATATTTTCCTAACATTTTCGGATACGGCAGTTTATCAAATTCATAATATTTACTGCAGTAAGACCAAGTATTATTATCATTAGTTGAGTATTTGAAATCCCTATCAACCAAAATAAAGTCTGCTTCTATCTTATCAACATAATCTAATAAAGATATAGGAGGACTAATATCACCGCAAATAGCTGGTTTATTTTTTCTATAAATATGAGATTTTTCTAACCCTATGAGTTCCCTAGATTCACCTAACCATTCCACATGATCAAGACCAATATTTGTAACAATTGAACAGTCAGAATCGATAATATTAACTGCATCTAAACGCCCACCCATTCCAACTTCAAATATTAAAACCTCTAATTTTTTTATTGAAAATAAATAAATAGCAGCCAGAGTAGTGAACTCAAAGTAAGTTAAGGAAATATTACCTCTTACTTTATCTATAAAATCTAGAGAATCAATAATATCATTATCACTTACATTAATACCATTGATTTTGAATCTCTCATTAAAAGAAACAATGTGTGGAGAAGTATATAATCCAACAGTGTAGCCAGATTCCAATAAGATCTTTTCTAAGAAACTACAAGTTGATCCTTTTCCATTTGTTCCTCCAACAGTGAACACTATACCATCTATTTTTATACCTATAAGTGAAGTAATTATTCTAACTCTATCTAAATTTAAGTCTATACTAATTGGATGAATAGACTCTATATACCTAAGCCAATCTGACAATGATGAATTTTTTTCATTCACGATAAGAATCTTATAAAGATTAATTAACTAAAACATTCTTTTTGTATATTAATAAGTTTCGAAATACCTTCTTCTGCTAAATCTAGCATAGCATTTATATCATTTCTAGAAAGTAATGATTTTTCTCCAGTAGCTTGAACCTCTACAAACTTTCCTTGAGAATCCATAACTACATTCATATCAACATCACAATTACAATCTTCTAAATAATCCATATCTAGTAATAATTCACTTCCTGATTTTCCAATAGAGATAGCGGCTATATGATTACAGATTGGGTTTTTATTTATAAAATTATTATCAAGTAAATAATTAACAGCATCAAAAGCAGCAACACAAGATCCAGTAATACTAGCACATCTAGTTCCACCATCTGCTTGTATAACGTCACAATCAAAGTGAATAGTTCGCGCTCCCAATAATTTTAAATCAAACATAGATCTAATACTCCTACCTATGAATCGCTGTATCTCCTGAGATCTTCCTGTTTGTTTACCGAAAACAGATTCTCTGTTAGATCTAATTTTTGTAGCACAAGGTAACATACTGTATTCTGCTGTAACCCATCCACAATGTACCTGTTTTCTCACAAAATCAGGTACATTTTCTACTATAGAAGCATTACATAAAACATAAGTATTACCTGCTTTAACTAAAACTGAACCGGCAGCTTGATTAGTAAAATTTCTTATAATTTCAAAATTACGTAATTGATTGAAAGAACGATTTAAAGTACGATTAAAGTTCATTTTATTTTAATAAAAACAAGAAAATTAACTAAAGATCATTAGTTTTTCTAATGATCTTTTTTATTTGTTATTCGAAACAAGCACGAGCATTACGGAACATTTTAATCCATGGACTATATTCATAATTCTTAACCCATTCTACAGGAGCCCATGATAGCGTTGCATTCCTTAGTACTCTTTCTGGGTGAGGCATCATAATAGTACAACGACCATCTAACGTTGTCACAGCAGTAATACCGCCAGGACTACCATTAGGATTAAATGGATAATTTTCAGTTCTATTACCATAATTATCTACAAAGCATGCGGAGACATATGTATTTTTCAGATCGCCAGATTTTGAATAATCTGCATATCCTTCGCCATGAGCAATAACAATAGGTATTCTAGAACCATCCATTTCTTTGAAAAATATAGAAGGAGATTTCAATATTTCTATAGTTGATAGACGGGACTCATATCTCTCTGATTTATTTCTAGTAAAACGCGGCCAATTTGTAGCTCCAGGAATAATTGAAGATAATGCCGATATCATTTGACATCCATTACACACACCTAAAGAAAAAGTATCTTTTCTGGCAAAATATTCGGAGAATTGATCATACATTAAATTATTGAACAATATTGTGCGAGCCCAACCTTCACCCGCTCCTAATACATCACCGTAACTAAATCCTCCAACTGCAACTAATCCCTGAAATGAAGATAAATTAACACGACGTGATAATAAATCAGTCATATGAACATCAACAGTATTAAAACCAACTTTATCAAACGCCCAAGCCATTTCTATATTGCTATTGCAACCTTGTTCTCTAAGTATTGCAATTGAAGGTTTGATGCTCTTAGAAATGAATGGAGCAGATATGTCATCTTTCATCTCAAAAGATATAAATGGATTTATTCCTGGGTTGGAAACATCATCCCATGTATCAAATTCTAATTTAGCACATAATGGGTTATCTCTTATTGAAGAAATGTTATAACTTACTTCACTCCATATCTTTCCTAAAACAGAACAATTTTCAGACCATATTACTTTATCTTTATAATTTATATTTATATTGTTAGTATTATTTATAGTACCTATTATGTAAGATGAAGAATTTAAATCGAATTTTTCTAAATATCCAATAATTTCATCTTTATTATCTTTAGGTATTTGAATAACAGCTCCTATTTCTTCCGAAAATAAGACTTTTATCAGTAAGTCATTCAAATTTTCATTATCGAGATTTTTTATATTAGATATAATAGAATCTAGATTTATAGACAACCCAGAATGACTAGCCAAAGACATCTCAATAAGAGTAGTAATTAAGCCACCATCAGAGCGATCATGATATGAAAAAATAAGATTTTTACTAGATAATAATCTTATAAGATTAAAGAAAGAAGCTAACTTATCAGGTGATATATCGGGAGACTCATTTCCAATCTGATCATACACCTGAGCAAGAATTGAACCACCCATACGATTTTTTAAATCACCTAGATCAATTAACATCAATAAAGTATCAACATCACTCATGAGCTCTGGTGTTAAACTTTTACGAACATCACTAATTGTTGCAAATGCTGTTACTATAAGCGATATTGGTGATACAACCTGTTTAGTCTTATTATCAAAAACAGTCTTCATTGATAAAGAATCTTTACCTACAGGTATAGATAATCCAATACTTTTACAAAATTCACTAACAGCCGCAACAGTGTCATATAAGTCAGCGTCTTGTCCATCAAAACCACATGCTGCCATCCAATTTGCTGATAACTTTATATCATCAAATTTATCGATACCAGCAGGTATTAAATTAGTAATAGCCTCTGCTAATGCTATACGACCAGATGCAGGTGCGTTAATAACAGCAATAGGAGAACGTTCTCCTATTGCCATTGCTTCTCCAGAATATTTTTCATAATCAGATACTGTGACAGCAAAATCAGATACAGGAACTTGCCAAGGACCAATCATTTGATCTCTGCAAATCATACCGCCAACACTACGATCTCCTATCGTAATCAAAAAAGATTTGCTTGATACTGTTGGATGTCTTAATACTCTAGGAATTGCTTCCTTAATTAATACATTATCAAGAACTAATCTCTTATTAGTTTTAATTACTCTATTAACTGAACGCTGTAATTTAGGAGGATTCCCGAAAATTGTATCTAAAGATATATTTACTGGATTATTTTTTAAAGAATTATTAGCATTAATGAGATCATTAATCTCTACATCTTTTTCAATATCAACAACTTTAAGAAGACGATCTTTAGTAGAAACACCAACTACAGAATACGGGCAACGCTCTCTTTTTGCTATATGATCAAATAAAGTTAAATCTTTTTTATCTATCGCAAGAACATACCTCTCTTGTGATTCATTGGTCCATATTTCAGCAGGTGACATACTATTCTCTTCTATAGGTATTCGTCTAATGTTGAAAATAGCCCCCATTTTAGAATCATTTACTAACTCTGGGAAAGCATTTGAAAGTCCGCCAGCACCAACATCATGTATAGATATAATTGGATTGTTTTCACCTAATTGCCAACAACGATCTATAACCTCTTGAGCTCTTCTTTCTATTTCAGGATTTCCTCTCTGTACAGAATTAAAATCAAGATCTTCGGAATTACTACCTATATCAGTGCTAGAAGCAGCACCACCACCTATACCTATACGAAACCCTGGTCCGCCAAGCTGTATTAATAAAGAGCCCTCTTTAATATTTTTTTTATTTGATAAACTGTCATCAATAATTCCTAAACCACCTGCGAGCATTATAGGTTTATGGTATCCCCAATGAATATCATGTACTTTTTGTTCAAAAACTCTAAAGTAACCTAAAACATTAGGTCGACCAAACTCATTATTAAAAGCAGCACCACCTAATGGGCCATCTATCATAATAGAAACAGGTGAAGAAACTCTTTTAGGCGTATCCTCGTAAGTAGATTCCCAAGGTTGAATTGAATTACTTAATCTTAAATGAGATACAGTAAAACCAGTCAAGCCAGCTTTAGGTTTAGATCCACGTCCAGTAGCTCCTTCATCACGAATCTCTCCTCCGGCACCAGTAGAAGCACCTTGAAAAGGTGCTATTGCTGTAGGATGATTATGTGTCTCTACTTTCATTAAAATATCCATATTAACATCTGAGGTAACATATTCTGCTATCCCATCTTCATTAGGTATTTTTGGATAAAAAAGAGAAACACTTCTGCCTGCCATAATAGCAGCATTGTCAGAATAAGCCACAACCGTTCCTTTAGGCTGAGCTAAATGAGTGGACTTAATCATTTCGAAAAGCGAATAATCTTTTCTTTCTCCATCAATTACCCATGAAGCATTAAATATCTTATGTCTACAATGTTCACTGTTAGCCTGGGCGAACATTATTAATTCAACATCTGTTGGATCTCTGCCAAGAATAGTGAAAGAATTGCTTAAATAATGAATTTCTTCCTTTGATAATGCTAGACCTAAATTATTATTAGCTTCCTGCAAAGCACTAATTCCATTATCCATTAAAGGAATAGTTTTAAGATCTGAAATACCAGAAGTTTTAAACAACAAATTGATATCAAAATCATTTTTAATGATAAATTCGGTCATCTTATCATGCAAAATGCTTAATGTTTTATCTAGATCTTGTTCATTAAAGATGACTTTTGGATCTGTCTCAATTATAAAGTGAACTCCGCGTTCTATACGATTTACCTCATAAAAACCACAATTATGAGCTATTTCTGTTGCTTTACTAGACCAAGGAGAAACAGTACCTATTCTAGGGACAACTATTAATTCCAATATATTTTTATTATTATTTATAGAATTTCTATCAAAAATGTTACCCCCATATGTCAATAATTCATTAAGCCTAGATAATTTTTTAGCATTGAGAATGCTCTCAACACAAATAAAATGATCATAATAAGATGAAATATTCGATACACAAAGACCAAAATCTTTGAATTTATTTAAAAGCTGATCTATGCGAAAGCTTGAAAGAGCAGCAGAACCTGGAAAATATTGTACTGTTGACACGATATGATCTTCACCTTCTTGTACATTATAAAATAATACCCCTACAATGAATTATTCTATCAGCAAAATCTATATATGGCTTTATAAAATAATATAATGTCCGAATATAATACTTCACTATGAATATTCGTTATATAGTAAAAATACTGTGCTCTATAAGAGTAACTCTGAATGTTGTTATTATGAATCATTTATGCTATCAATTTATAGTAAATAGTTAGCTAGAAGATTTTTTGTAAATTTAAAAACTAAACAATGCTAATTCATTAGAAGATTCATCTTTTCTCTATGTATTAAGTAAAAATACAATAAAATTACTTGCTATTACAAATGAAGTAATTTAATTTAGGAATTAGATTAACTACATTTTTAGTAGTAACATTTGCGATCTCAGCAAGACTACAGTTACGCAAATTTGCTAAGACTGAAGCTATTGATGCTATCTCGCAGGGGCTATTAAAAAATCCCCCATCTTTATTCAGCCAACTTGGCAACATGTATGGAGAATCTGTCTCTAAAACTATAGATGTTAAAGGCAATGAACTTACATTATGACGTACTCTCGTATTTCTTTTGTATGTTATCGATCCACCAAAACCTAGCAGAAAACCAAGATCAATAAAACTATTTGCTTGCTGATAACTTCCACTGAATGAATGAATAATACCACCACTATTATGTCTTTTTTTTAAAAAACCAAGCAAAATATCTTGTGATTTCACTGAATGTATTATTAGAGGCAAACTGAATTCTTCAGCTATTGAAAGTTGTTTGACAAAAAATTCTTTCTGGAGAGTGATATTTCTATCATCATAAATATTACGAAAATCTAATCCTATTTCTCCAATTCCTATGAATTTTTTATCATTAATCACATTAGTTACTAATTTATATAGAATATCCAAATTACTATGAGTATTTGGAATAACACTTAAAGGATGTATTCCAAGAGAGTAAAAAATACCACTGTTATTATGAGATAGATTTTTAATATCATCAAAGCCATAGATATTCGTAGATGGAACAAGAATAATATTAACTCCGAGAAATTGTGCTTTTTGATATATTTGGTCACTAATAGATTTAAATAAAATATCATCTAAATGACAATGTGTATCAATAAAAAACATTTAATATTGTCTCAAATAAAAGATAAATTTCCATATTCTAAACACATCCTTATATTAGCCTTGGAAGCAAGCTCTAAATCGTGTGTCGCTATTATAAAAGAAGTCCCATATTCATTTTTCATTTCTAAAAAATAATCAAACATTACCATAGAATTTTTTTTATCTAAGTTCCCAGTTGGCTCATCAGCTATTACACAATTCGGCTTAGTAATTAAAGATCTTGCTAAGGCAACTCTCTGACGCTCTCCTCCTGACAATTCACAAGGAGATTTTTTCTCTTTACCTCTTAAACCTAATTTTTCTAATAAATTTTCAGCAAGTTGACGAGCCTTTTCATATGAATTATCTCGAATAATTATAGGCAAAGCAACATTATCTAATACATTAAATTCCGATAATAGATGATGAAATTGATACATAAAACTAATACTATAGTTATGTATTCTGTCTATCTCACTTCTAGAAAAATTAGCTGTGTCTAAACCATTTATGATAATTGATCCAGAATCTGGTAAATCTAAAAGACCAATTATATGTAATAAAGTACTTTTACCAGAACCAGAGGATCCAATAATAGCAAGAATTTCAGATTTAAATAGTGAAAGATTAATATTATTCAATATATTAATCTTATTATTCTGATCGCTATAAGATTTACATACGTCAACTATATTTAAAACATAATCATTTTTATTTAACACGGTTTAATACTTTTGCAGGTTGTAATCTGGATGCTCTGTAACTAGGAAAAATAGTTGCCAGTAAAGATAATAAAACAGATAAACAAGATATTAAAATTATATCTCTAATTTTAATATCAACAGGAAAATTATTAATAAAATAAACATCAGCTGGTAAAAAATCTATCTGCATAACATTTTCAATAAGATTTACACAAGAATCCAGATTATATAGTATGAAAATACCTGAAATAATACCAATAATAGTACCAATTAAACCAATAATTAATCCTGCTGATACAAATATGATTAATATCTTGAAAGAACTAATACCTATAGTTCTCATAATAGCTATTTCACTTTCTCTATCTTTGACAACCATAATTAAAGATGAAAAAAGATTAAAAGCAGCTACAATAATGATCATCGATAAAATTATAAACATCATACGTTTCTCTGTTTGCACAGCAATAAATAAATTTTTATTGCTACAAGACCAATCTTGCACTAAAAATTTCCAATCTAAACTATCGCTAATTTTCTTGCTTATATAAGGAGCTGTTTGTATGTCGTTTAAAAGTATACGAATTCCACATCTACAGTTTTCTGAAAATAATTTAAAGGCACTATTTATATCTATAAATACAACGTTTGCATCGTAATCATAATATCCAGATTTGAAAATACCTGTCACAAGTAATTGTTTTGTTTTTGGTACAAAAGAATTTAGATCAGATGAAAAATCTGGAGTTATGATACTTAAGCGATCTCCTAAACTTATGTTCATTAGCATAGAAAGCTCATTACCGATAATAACACCGTTAGATTTCTCTAAATCAAGATTTTCTAAATTACCAAAGATGATATTCCTTTCCAAATCAGAGACATCAAAGTAGCTTTTCAAATCTATACCGATAACTTGAATTCCTCTTATTTTAGACAAACCTGATTCTGATAAAAGCATAGCTTGCGCTGCTACAAAAGGTGCATATGCAGAAATACCACTGTATGAATCTTTGCCGAGAACGTTATTCATAAAATCTTTTTTCAAATCATTATATTGAAACTTATTTGAAGAAATTTCTATATGAGATGTTGTGGAAAGAATTCTATCTTTTATTTCTTTCTGAAAACCATTCATAACAGATATCACTACTACTAAAGCAGCAACTCCAAGTGATATACCTATAACTGAAGAAATAGAAATGAATGAAATAAATTTATCTCCAGTTCTTTTTATAATCCCGACATATTTTGCTGCTATCCATAACTCATAAGGTAATTTGAACACAATATTAATAACCACTTAAAATAAGATATTACAAAGTAATATAGATACTATACTTTGTGATAATGTAGTAAACATTATTAATAATATAATATATTACTACGGAAAATGAATATTATAATACCAGGACTTATACTTCCTAAAGAAATGAATATAAAATCATTTGATATGATTCAAACTTATGCACCTTATCTATATGAATTTATAAATACATCATATGCCAAATCAAATTTCTCTAATTCTACAGAAGAAAATGGATGTACAGCCTTTGAAAAATGGAAATTAAAGAGCTGTGGGTTTGAAAATGAAAAAAATCAGTTATTTTCATCAGGTCTTGGACCTTTCCTTGCCAAAACAGAACCTAATGATCCTTATCCAGTTTGGTTACTAGAACTAATTCATTTAGATGTAGGTATAAATGGAGCAACAATTTCGAATCCAAAAATAGAAAAATTAGACAGTAGAGAAAGTATATCTTTACTTGAAAGTATATTACCTATTATACGCAAATCAGAATTTAAAATTGAATTTATATCTCCTGAAAGATGGCGTTTATTTCCACCATATAATATTGATATTGAATCCTTTAGTCCAAAATCAATAACGGGTAAGAATATAAATAATTTTTTAGATTACAAACCTAAACTAAGTAATTGGAGAAAATTACTGAATGAAATACAAATTATGTGGAATAAACATGATGTAAACATCAATAGACTTAATAATGGTTTAGACACAATAAACTCACTATGGTTATATGGAGGGGCTATGTCATGGAATTTTAAAAAATACGAAGGCATAATATTAGATGATCTGGAAAATATAGAAATATATGACAATATAGAATTATGGATAAACAAATTAGCAAATATTGACCTTTCAGTAAAAAGTCATCTTTTTAGTAAAAATAATAAGAAAAAAAAAGATATAACATTAACGATATTTGGTACAGATATCTCAATTGAGATATCTGTACCAAATATCTTCAAAAGAATAATATATGGCTATGGTAGAAAAAATAAATGGCAATATTACCTATAGTAACAATAAGATCAGTAGAAGAAAAATATCTTCATATGTTGGAGAAATTTGGAATACATCCTCTCCTAGCAAAATTATGGACATCTAGAGGAATAAACAATATAAATCAAATCCAATATGATTGGATATCCCTAATACCACCAAATTATTTAAATCAAGTAAATGATGCTGCTAAACATTTAACCGATGCCATTATAGAAAATAAAAGCATATTGATAGTAGCTGATTACGATTGTGATGGAGCAACAGCATGTGCTTTAGGAATAAGGGCATTAAGGGAAATGAAGGCAAATGTTGATTTTATTGTTCCTAATAGATTTAAAAATGGATATGGCCTATCTGTAGATATTATTGAACAAATATTATTAAATAGAAAATGTAAACCTGACATAATTCTTACGGTTGATAATGGAATATCCAGCATTGATGGGATACAGTATGCAAATGAGAATAATATCCAGGTTATAGTTACTGATCATCATCTTCCAGGAATTAAACTTCCAAATGCATTATCTATAGTAAATCCTAATCATCCTGACTGTAAATTTCCTTCTAAAAATTTATCAGGAGTAGGTGTTATATTTTATTTAATGATAGCAGTCAGAGCTGAAATGCGTAGACGAAAAATATATTGTAATAATACAGGTCCGAAGTTAAATGAATTAGTAGATTTAGTAGCATTAGGTACAATTGCAGATTTGGTTAAGCTAGATGCTAATAATCGCTTAATAGTTACGCAAGGATTAAATAGGATAAGAAATGGTTATACAAAGCCAGGTATAAAGGCATTATTTAAGATAGCAAATAGACAAATAAATAAAGCTGATAGCTGTGACCTGGGATTCTATATAGCCCCACGTTTGAATGCAGCAGGACGTTTATCTGATATGAGCCTAGGAATATTATGTCTGATAACAGATGAATATGATGAAGCTCTGCAAATAGCAATGGAATTAGATAATATTAACAAATATCGTAGATCCATAGAGAATAAAATGAACGAAGAAGCGTTATCAGACATAACAGATTATAATAAATTTGAAGAAAAAAATACCATATGTATTTATAATGAAAAATGGCATAGTGGTGTAGTTGGACTAGTTGCATCAAAACTAAAAGAGAGATTTTGGAAACCAACAATAGTATTTGCAAACTCTAGTGATATTGAAATAAGAGGATCTGCCAGATCAGTAATGGATTTAAATATAAGAGATATCCTAGATATCATAGCTAAAAATCATCCTAATATAATAAAACACTTTGGTGGACATGCTATGGCTGCAGGATTAACTTTAAATATTAATGACTACGTTGAGTTCACAGAAATATTCGAAAATACAGTAAAATCAATAACTAATAATAGTAAAATAACACCAAAAATTGAAACTGATGGCTCTCTTGAAATCGAATATACAAATCTGGAAATTTCTCGCTTATTAAAAAAGCAAGTATGGGGATCAGGATTTCCTTCTCCAATATTTGTCGATGATTTTAAAGTAATTTCACAGAAAACGATCAAAGGTCATCACAAAAAACTTATATTAAAAAGAGAAGAAATAAAATTCGATGCTATTTGGTTTAATAATATAGATAATTTGTCGGAAAATATAAAAGCAGTATATAAAATTGATGAAAATATATGGAATGGCAAGAGTCATTTACAACTGTTAATTGAGCATATACACAAACAATAATATTATGTTTATCCAGAAAATTTATTTGTTATAGGATATCTCCAGTCTTTACCGAAAGAACGTTCGCTTATTCTTATTCCTGGTGGCGATTGATAACGTTTATATTCGCTAGATCGTAATAGACTAAATACTTTTAAAACAATATCTTTGCTATAACCAGAATCTATTATTTCTTTTTTAGTTTTACGATCCACAATATGCAACTTTAATATGCTATCTAAAACATCATATGGAGGTAAGATATCTTGATCGGTTTGATCGAATTTTAATTCGGCTGTTGGTGCTCTTGATATAATTCTTCTTGGTATGATTTCTTTATTTCTATTATACCATTTAGCAAGTTTATATATCATACATTTAGATACATCTTTAAGAACAGAAAATCCGCCTACCATATCGCCATAAATAGTACAATATCCAACACTAGTCTCAGATTTATTACTTGTATTTAAAACTAATTTGCCACTAGAATTAGATATGGCCATTAATAAAACTCCCCTAATACGAGCCTGAATATTCTCATAGGTGGAATTATTATAATTTTCTGTTGAATCATTCAATGGAATTGAGTGCGACAAGATCTTATTAAATGATGAAACTATATCATCAATATTGATAATACTATAGTCTATTTTAAAATAGCTAGCTAAGGATAATGCATCCTCCATAGAGACATCAGATGTATATAAAGACGGCATCATAATAGCACTAACTTTGTCATAACCAACTGCCTCTACTGCGACTAAAAGTGCTAATGCTGAATCTATTCCTCCTGATAATCCCAATAAAATCCCAGGAAATTTATTTTTGTATATATAATCTCTAAGACCCAGGACTAGAGCATTCCAAATTCGAAATTCTTCAGAATCTTTCTTAACACAAGAAATAGTTTTTGTGAATCCAACTTCGTAATAATCGTAATCTTCATGCCAAGAATTTAGTTTCTTTAGATAATCACCTTCTTTATTAATTATAAAAGAAGATCCGTCGAAAACTAGTTCGTCCTGACCACCTACACTATTAGCATATACTATGTCACAACTTAATTCTTTGGCAGATTTTTTAGCAATATCAAGTCTTTTATCTTCTTTATTAATATCGAAAGGAGAAGCGTTTAGAACAGTCAAAACATCAATTTGCATACCATTGTACATTTTCATAACATCAGGGGTCCATAAGTCTTCGCATATAATTACACCTATGGTAATACCTTTAATAGAAAATATAGACGGTTTATTGCCATTATCAAAATATCTTTTTTCATCAAAAACTGAGTAATTAGGTAGAGCACATTTATAATAAGTAAATATTAAATTACCTTGATGTATCAGTGATGCTGCGTTGTATATTAATTTAGAGCTTAAGTATATTACGTGACCAACTAGCAAATTTAATTTTTTAAATTTTATCGATTCATTTATTAATTTATTTATAGCATTATTCTGACATTCAATGAAATCGATATTAAATAATAGATCCTCAGGAGGATAACCTGTAATTACTAACTCAGGAGTAACCAACAAATCAACTCCGTCATCACAAGCAGAACTTGCTGATAATAGCACTTTGTTTGTGTTTCCTTCAATATCACCAACACAAGAATTTATTTGTGCTATAGCAATTTTAACTTTATCCATAAATTACTCAACTTGTACTAAATTAAAAATTAAATAACGATTAATCTATGTTTTAGATTTTAGAAGATCAGTCCCAGAAGGTTTTTGATACATTGATAAATTAAACTCAGGCAAAATTGTAATTAAATGATCAAAAACATCTCCCTGTATACGTTCATGTTCAATCCAAGCTGTTAAAGATGTAAAGCAATATATTTCTAATGGAACACCTTCATTTTGTGACTCTAACATACGTACAACCATGGTCATATCTTTACGCAATTCATGATGCGATTTTAGAAAAGCTAATGCATAATACCTAAAAACACAAATATTAGTTACATTATTTCTGCTTGTTTTATCAAAAATATTATTATTAGAGTTATCACTAAACAACTCAGAGCTGCATATTCTAGAGTTGAAATATCCATCTAATAACTTAAAATGCATTAAAGATCTAACCTCATTAATACTCAAGAATTTTATGCTATTGATATCAATATTCATACTTCTTTTTATTCTTCTGCCGCCAGACTCAAACATTTGCCTGTAATTTCTATAGCTTTCAGAAAATAATTTATAAGTTGGTACTGTGGTGAATGTATTATCCCAATTTTGAACTTTTACAGTATGTAATGCTATATCACGAACAAAACCTTCAGCATTAGACTGAGGCATTTCAATCCAATCACCTATTCTTAGCATGTCATTACTTATAAGTTGAGTACTAGCTACTAATGACAACAAAGTATCTTTAAATACTAATAGCAATACTGCAGATAAAGCTCCCAAACCAGAAATCATTAATAGAGGAGAACGATCTATTAATATAGACAAAACCAACACAATACATATGACAGCAAGTAATAATTTGCCTATTTGTATATAGCCTTTGATAGAACGAGTTTGAGCCATAGTACTAAAAGAATATCTATCTTGTACTACACTTAAAATACCTCCTAATACTAAGAAAAAATATATTAAAACAGATGCTCTCGCTAAACGACCTACAAAATCAGCAAGCTTATCTATATGAGGGATGAGCTCTATGCCTCCAGAAATAACAAAAAATGGCACTGAATACCTTATGTATTGATATACATTGTATTTAGCTAAAGCATTATTCCAATCCTCATATCCACCAAGAACTAATAATCTATTAGAAATTGATAAGACTAAGTATCCTACAAGGATCTGCAAAAATAACGATATTAAGATTAATATCAAAATACCAAGAATACTCTGAACCCAGCATTGCTGAGGAACATAGTATCCAAAAAACTCAAAAAAGCTGTTTAATTCCATCAGAAGATCTTAATGATATGTTATGTTATTCAAAATTTTTAATAATTTTCTCTATAAAATTACTTGTCAATTGATGATGGAGGCAAATCAGTACAACTACCAATAGCGGACTCAGCAGCCATACGAATAGATTCAATGAGAGTAGGATGAGGATGGATCGTTTTGGCTATATCAACAATATCAGATCCCATTTCAATTGCTAACGCTAGCTCTCCAATTAAATCGCCAGCATGAGGCCCAACAATACCACCACCGATTATACGTTCACTTTTATAGTCAAAAATCAATTTTGTTAATCCTTGATCGGCGTTCATAGATATAGCTCTTCCAGATGCACTCCAAGGGAAAATACCTTTCTTTATCTTTATACCTTTTTTCTTAGCCTCATCCTCAGACAAACCCACCCAAGCTATTTCTGGATTAGTATAAGCCACAGAAGGAATAATTTTTGTATCAAAAAATATATTTTTCCCAGAAATATTTTCAGCAGCAACATGGGCTTCATGAACTGCCTTATGGGCCAACATTGGGTTACCAACCACATCACCTATAGCAAAGATATTATTCACATTGGTACGCATTTGATTGTCTACTATAATAAAACCATTTTCATTTACAGTTACACCAATTTTTTCTAAACCAATATTTAAACTATTAGGTTTTCTACCAACTGCCTGTAAAACTAAATCGTAACAAGCACTATTTTGAGCATCTTTACCTTCAAAGTAAACTTCAATACCATTCTTTTTAGACTCAGCCTTTATGACCTTAGTATTTAACATTAAACTATTAAAACGATTAGAGTTAATTCTATACCAAGCATTAACTAAATCTCTATCTGCCCCAAGCATTAAACCATCGGATATTTCAACTAAATCAAGACTTGCTCCTAATGAAGAATATATTGTGCCTATCTCAAGGCTTATTATACCTCCACCAATCAACAACATTTTTTTAGGAATTTTTGATAACTTCAACGACCCAGTAGAATTTACTATTCTGTCATCTTTAGGAAGAAAAGGAAGACTTATTGGACTGCTACCAGTAGCTATAATTGCATATTTAAAACGAACTATAACATCAGGAGACTCATTCTTAGATTTAACATATAAACTATTTGAATCAATAAATTCACCTATACCATTAATCAAGCTAACTTTTCTCATTTTTGACATGTTAGTTAGACCATCAGAAAGTTTTGATCTAATAGAGTTTGTATAGATATTTAATTTTTCTATATCAATATTTATTTGATCAATATTGATACCCATATCTTTTAAATGTTTTGTGCTGTCTAACAAAGAAGTACTATGCAATAAAGTCTTAGTAGGAATGCAACCAACATTCAAACAAACACCACCTAAGGAAGAATGTTTCTCTACCATAACCGTTGTTAATCCTAAATCTGCAGCACGAAATGCTGCAGAATAACCTCCAGGACCTGAACCTAGTACTAATAAAGCACAATTTATCTCAGAAATATCATCATTATTATGTATCAAGGGATTTATATGTTTATTTTTCGAAATAATATTTTGATCGATAGTAATGTCAATAAAATCAGTACCAGATTGAACTATATCTCCATTCTTTACTTTTATATTTTTAATAATTCCTTTACATGTAGATGGAACATTCATTACTGATTTCTCGGACTCCAAAGTTATCAGGTCCTGTCCATCCTCTATCGAATCTCCTACTGAAACCAGGATCTCTACTACATGGGCTTCAGTTATATCGCCCAAGCTTGGTACTTTTATTGTATAAGTATTGCTCATATTAATTTAATATATTGTTTACAAAAATACACGACGAAAATCATTCAAAATACTGCATAAATAGACATTAAATCTAGCAGCTAGTGCTCCATCAACAACTCTATGATCATAAGACAATGATATTGGCATTATTAATTTTGGAATAAACTGATTTCCATCCCATATTGGTTTAATAAAAGCTTTTGATATACCAAGTATAGCTACCTCAGGTGCATTTATTATCGGAGTAAATGAAATTCCACCAATTCCACCTAGTGACGAGATTGAAAAACAACCACCTTGCATTTCTGTAGGTAATAACGTCCCGTTACGGGCTTTTTTCGATAATGAATTGATATCTGATGATATATCAAGCAATCCTTTTTTATCTGCGTCACGTATTACAGGAACTACTAACCCATTATCAGTATCAACTGCTATGCCTATATTATAGTAATTTTTTAATATAATATTATCGCCTTCCAAAGAAGAATTTACATCTTGGAATTTTTTTAATGAAGAAACAACTGCTTTTACTATAAACGGTAATAGAGTAAGCTTTCTAGCGGAACCATCATTAGAATTCTCCTGATTTATTTTTTTGCGAAATAGCTCGAGATCAGTAATATCAGCTTCATCATTATTAGTTACATGAGGTATGTTTACCCAATTGCTATGTAATCTTGATGCAGAAATTTTTCTAATGCGACTTAATGGTTTGATATTAAAATCACCAAACTTCGAAAAATCGGTTTTGGGTAAATCATAACTATTTAATGAAATATTATTACTTTCTTTATCAAATTTATTTCTTATAAATTTGTTAATATCTTCATGTAAAATTCTACCTTTTTTCCCAGAACCAACAACTTTAGAAATATCTATTCCTAAATCTCTAGATAATTTTCTGACAGATGGGGATGCATAACTAATAACATTTTCATTAAATGAAGTTATTTCATTATCAATACTATCTTTTTGCAGAATAATATTTTTATTTATGATTTGCTTTGAAGATTTAGGATCGTTTGAATTAGTATAATTATCCTTATAATTTTTTGAATTGTTAATAGATCCTTCCACTTCTAGTGACAAAATAGGAGAATTCTCCGATATTTTATCACCAATTTTAACAATAATAGATTTAACTATACCTTCTACATTAGAGGGAACTTCCATTGAAGCTTTTTCTGATTCAACTGTAATCAAACCTTGCTCTAAACGAATTTTATCACCAACTGAAACCATTATTTCAATGACCTCAAAATCTTTAGAATCGCCAACATCTGGCATATTGAATTGTATCACTTCACTCATATTTTTATCCTAAACTCTTTGAGGATTAATTTTATCAGGATTAATTCCGTATTTTATTATGGCTTTACCTGGTATATCAGATCCTATTTTTCCATTGTTTGCTAATGCTTTCAAAGCACTTAGAACAATATAATGACGATCTATTTCAAAATATTCTCTTAATTTGAAACGAAAATCGGATCTTCCAAAACCATCGGTACCAAGTACATAATAATCTCTTCCTTTAGGGATAAAAGATCTTATCTGATCAGCAAAAGATTTCATATAATCTGTAGAAGCTATTATAGGACCAGATGAATCTAAAAGTTTTTCTGTTATATAAGGAATTCTATAAGAATCTGGAGACTTTTGCAGTAAATTGTAACGTTCCGCATCTAAACCATCTCGTCTTAATTCTGTAAAACTAGTGACGCTCCATACATCAGAAGAAATACCCCATTCAGACTCTAGCAAATCTTGGGCGGCTATAGATTCTCTTAATATAGCCCCTGATCCTAACAATTGAACTCTATTTTTACAAGACCCCACAGAACGGAATTTATAAATTCCCTTCAATATACCATCTTCATCTCCATCAATCAAACCTGGTTGCTCGTAATTTTCATTCATGAGAGTAATATAATAATATATGTCTTCTTGATTCTCTATCATGCGCCTTAGACCACTATGTATAATTACTGCTAACTCGTGAGCAAAAGCAGGATCATATGAAACACAGCTTGGTATTGTTGATGCTATTACGTGACTATGACCATCTTCATGCTGCAATCCTTCTCCATTAAGAGTAGTTCTACCAGATGTTCCTCCAAGTAAAAATCCTCTTGCTTTCATATCTGCAGCCGCCCATGCTAAATCACAAACTCTTTGAAATCCAAACATTGAATAGTAAATAAAGAATGGAATCATTGTGTAATTATTTGTAGAGTATGAAGTAGCAGCTGCAATCCAAGAACTCATTGCTCCTGCTTCATTAATACCTTCTTGTAGAAGCTGCCCATCACTAGTTTCTCTATAATACATAACCTGATCTTTATCAACTGGTTCATATCGTTGACCACCAGGTGTATATATTCCTAGTTGTCTGAATAAACCCTCCATACCAAAAGTTCTAGATTCATCTGCTAATATAGGGACAACTCTTGAACCTATCTCCTCACTTCGTAATATTATATTCAAAATTCGAACAAAAGCTTGAGTAGTTGATATTTCACGACCGTTAGAAGTCGGATCAAGTACAGGCCTGAAAGTTTCTAAAGATGGAATCTTAATGATATCATCGGACATTTGTCTTCTACGAGGCATATAACCACCAAGCGCTTGACGATGATCTCTCATATATTTCATCTCAGGAGAATTTTCTGAAGGTTTAAAATATGGTAAATCTGCCAACTTATCATCTGGTACAGGAATACCAAAACGATCTCTAAATTCACGTATAGATTCTAAATCTAACTTTTTATGCTGATGAGTTGCATTTCTAGATTGACTAAAGTGACCTACTCCGTATCCTTTTATTGTTTTAGCTAGTATAATACTGGGTTGACCTACATGTTTATTTGCAGAGTTAAAAGCAGCATAAACTTTATTAGGATCATGTCCACCTCTATTTAGTCTCCATATTTCACTGTCACTCATATGTGAAACAGCTTCTAAGAGTTTTGGATGTTTTCCAAAAAAATTCTCTCTTACGAATTTGCCATCATTAGCCTTATAAGTTTGGTACTCACCATCAACAGTTTCTTGCATTACCTTTCTGAGTATTCCATCTTTATCATTATCTAATAAAGAATCCCAATAACCTCCCCAAATCAGCTTTATGACATTCCACTCTGCTCCGATAAATATTCTTTCTAGCTCTTGAATTATCTTTCCGTTACCACGTACTGGTCCATCTAAACGCTGAAGATTGCAATTTACTACAAAAATTAAATTATCTAGATTTTCTCTTGATGCTAAAGAAATAGCTCCTAAGGATTCAGGTTCGTCCATTTCACCATCACCGCAAAATACCCATACCTTGCGATCACTAGTATCGAGAATACCTCTAGCATGCAAGTATTTTAAGAATCTAGCTTGATATATTGCCATAATTGGACTTAAACCAACAGAAACTGTAGGGAATTGCCAGAAATCTGGCATTAATCTAGGATGTGGATATGATGGAAGTCCATTTCCATTAACCTCTTGACGGAAATTATCAAGATGATTCTCAGACAAAAAACCTTCCAAATAAGCTCTACTGTATATTCCAGGTGAAGAGTGTCCTTGAAAATATACTAAATCACCAAGTTTTTCTCCATTGTCAGACTTCCAAAAATGATTATAGCCACAGGCAATCATAGTTGCTAAAGAAGCAAATGATGATATATGACCACCTAAACTACCTCCGTCTTCTGGGTTATGACAATTTGCTTTAACTACCATTGCCATAGCATTCCAACGTATATAAGCATTTATCCTAGACTCTATTTTTAGATTGCCAGGATGAATAGACTGTAAATGAACTGGTATTGTATTGACATAGTCAGTATTTAATGAGATTGGTGTCTTTATACCGAGACTACGTAGTTTTTCAATTAAACTCTCTATTAAATTGCGAGCTTGTTCTGGCCCCTTATGATTCAAAACAGCTTCTAATGATTCTAACCACTCTTTCCGTTCTTGATCATTATCGTCTTCTGTTTTATCTGAATTTTGATACAAAGAGGACATGCTATATATCTCCAAGTTTGATTAATATTTCAAACAAAATAATAATTTTAAAAAATAACAAAAATAATATTAATGATGACTATCTCATGTTTTAGTTATTACTAAATGAGTAAAAGCATTAACAAAATAGAACTTTAAATAAAAAATATAACTTCACATAATTATATATCTTTAGTCCTAATTGTATTCATAAATCAAAATCTTATTTTAAATTTAGTTTAAAATAAGAAAGATGCTATATTATCCAGAAGCAGTTGATTATTTACAATATCTAAAATAAATACTTATGCCAAATAAATTTAACTTAATAAATGTACAATTTCATTCAACAAAATAGGTTAATAAGCATGGAAACTAAAATTATAGACGGTCTTGCATTATCAAAACAAATATACGATGATCTAGAAAAAAGAATAAAAAAATTAAAAAATATTGGAATAACTCCTGGTTTAGCTGTAATCCTTGTTGGTGAAAGCAGTGCCTCACAAATCTATGTTAGAAATAAAGTTAAGGCGTGCGAAAAAATTGGAATAATATCCAGGCAAGAAAATTACCAAGATAATATATCAGAGAGTGAATTACTAAAACATATTTATAGACTAAATAAAGATAATAAAATAAATGGAATTCTTATCCAACTGCCATTGCCTAAACATATTGATACACACAAGGTAATAGAAGCAATAGATCATAATAAAGATGTAGATGGATTTAATGTTTTAAACGCAGGATTATTAATGACTGGAAATCCATTATTTTGTCCTTGTACTCCATATGGAATAATGAAAATCATAAATAATGAAAATATTAATATACGCGGAGCAAATGCAGTTATCGTTGGAGCAAGCAATATAGTAGGAAAACCTATAGCAATGCTCCTACTTCAAGCAGGAGCAACAGTTACAATATGTAATTCAAAAACAAAAGATCTTGAATCACATACCAGAAAGGCAGATATACTTATAGTTGCAGTTGGAAAACCGAAAATGATAAACGGATCTATGATCAAACCAGGATCTATATTAATAGATGTTGGTATTAATCGAAGTTCAGAAAATAAAATATGTGGAGATATAGATTTTACATCTGTCAAAAGTATTGCCGGCTCCATAACTCCGGTTCCAGGAGGAGTTGGCCCGATGACGATAGCAATGCTTTTAACAAATACGGTTGAGTCTGCAGAAAGATTAATTAAAGATTAGTAAAACTATAACCTATATGTATAGATGAATTATTTATGCATATAGATTAAAGCTTTAGATAGAATGATTTTATATTACTATTTTTCGACTACCATTTAAATACATTAATTGATTATCATGGAATTTTGTTAGAGTTTTTGCCGTGAAAATAAATTATCAATTATTCATTATTAAATTTTCATCTATCCACTTATTAGCAAATATCTCGGCCAAATTGACTGCCTCATATAAAGACCCACAATCACCAAGATATGAGAAAACATTATCAATCTCAGAACCACTATCAGATGTTATTTTTAAGAATACACCGTAACCACCAGTATCCATAGCAGCAGTCGATATATCTACTAATATGTCGTTTTGACTGTAAAAACACATAACATGACTACCTCAACTATAAATAAAAAGTCAGTATAAATAATTTTCTAAAGAATATTTTAAACGATACAACTTATCGAAATAATTAATTAGAACTAAAACTTTTTTAATTATTCAGAATCTATAATTGCATCTTCTAATAAAGCAATAGATTTCTCTATTTCTGTATTTAATATATTTAATTCAGAACCAGTTAAGCTTACAGCATAATTTAAATTATAGTAAGAACAGTCTTTAACTTTAGATAACATATTCTTTACTCTATGAATAGTAAATCCTTTATTATAAAGCAAATCCTTTATACGCTTTATCAAAAACAATTCATTTCGACTATAGAATCTACGATTAATTCTTTTATTTATTAACTCAGACTGCATAAACTCGCTATCCCAATATCTTAGTACATGTTGTTTGATTTCACATAAATCTAAGACTTCTTTTACTGTAAAATAGGGTTTCGAAGGAATGGATGGTAAATTTCCTGACATCATAGAAAGCTCAAATAAAATAAATATTAACTATCAGTTACAATTATTAATATAAAAAACTAAAACGTGTTTTTGTTATTTATATTTCTCTTTAGCTTGTTACTAGCATGGAAGGATACAACTCTGCGAGCAGAAATATCAAATGATATGCCTGTTCTTGGATTTCTTCCAGGTCTTTTATTTTTATCTAATAAGTGAAAATTACCAAAACCTGATAGTTTAACATTATATCCATCAGACAAAAATTTTACTACTTCCTGAAAAAAAGATTCTATGATAAATTTAGAATCACGCTTGGTTAATCCAGTCCTCTCAAATAATAAATTAGCTAATTTAGCTTTGGTTAGAGTGTTAAATTCTGACACTATAGCCTCCAATAACTTAATGAAATTATACACGCTGACTGACATTAAAAACTTTGATAAGCTCATTCAATATAAGACTCATACACAAAGAAATTCTCGCCTCATCTAAAGTAAATACATCTTGCATATAGAAACGCATGGTAATACTTTTTTGTTTTTTGATAGAATTATTAATATCATTCCATATATCAAAAACTATAAAATCTTTAACTATTGAGATATTATCATCAGATTTTATTAATAAATTAATTGCATCTTTAATTGATTGAAACTCAATATCAAAATCCAACCATATTGATAAGTCTCTTGTTACTATTGGTTGCTTTGAGTATTGTTTGAAACAAGGCAAATTTCTTTCCATTAAGTATTTTAAATCAATCTCAAAAACAATTGGAGGAGTTAATAATCCAGAATCAGAAGTTATTTTGGGATTTATTTCTCCAATCCATCCAACAACTTTATTGTCATTTAAAACTAAACTAGCACTACGACCAGGATGTAATGCATTATGAAAACACTTTTTAAACTTTATATCTAAATAAGTATTTCCAAACAAAGACTCAATATCAGATTTAACATCATAGAAATCAACTAATCTTTTCTTCAATCCCCACTGATCTTCAACAACAGAACCCCAAGCAGCACCAGATAGAAAAAATGACTGGCGAATACCACTTATATCCTCATGATTATCAACAACAGATTCGTCCTTAATAAAAACTCTACCCATCTCAAAGACTCTAGCACGAGTCAATTGTCTATTTGCATTATGTATTATATTATTAACTATACCTGCAATAAGACTAGATCTCATAACAGACAAGTGGCTAGAGATAGGATTGAGTATTTTTATTGGGTCTAGATTATTGCAGTATACGCGCTCCCATTCAGCATCAACAAAACTATAATTTATAACTTCCTGATATCCTCTATCAACCATTAAATGACTGAAATAATGTCTATTTAATTTTTCTTCAGAGACCGGTAGCATTTTAATATTGGTCAGTGGTGGAGAAATTGGTATATTTTCATAACCATACATTCTTGCCACTTCTTCAATCAAATCTTCTTCTATAGATATATCAAATCTGTATGTTGGAGAATCAACAGTAAAAATCTCATTAAATTCTTTGAAATGAAAACCTAATTTTGTAAATATACAATTAACATCCTCACTGCTTATATCTATACCTAGTACCTTCCTGCAACGAGATAACCTCATTTTTATAGGATTTTTATTAGGAATTTCTTTAATCACGTTGGAAACAGGACCGACAATACCTCCGCAAATCTCTACTATTAAACTAGTTAAAATATTAATAAAATCTAGTGTTTTAGAATAATCGACACCACGTTCAAATCTATATGCTGATTCAGAGTTTATTTTATATAATCTAGATTTTCCTAAAATAGCATTAGGAAACCAAAAAGCAGATTCCAAAAAGATATTTTTAGTTTCTATACAAACAGATGTTTTTTTACTACCCATAATACCAGCTAAACAAATAGGTCCATTGTTGTCACTTACAACACCTATTTTTTCATCAAGAATTATATTCTTGCCATCTATTAGGCTTATACTTTCTCTATTATTAGACCAACGAACATTCAAACTACCTTTTATGGAATCTAAATCATAGATATGAGAAGGTATCCCAAACTCCAACATCAAGTAATTAGATATATCTACTAATACTGAAATACTTTTTTGTCCAGAATTCTCTAATCTAGACTTTATCCAAGTAGGAGTGAGTACGTTTGCATTCACATTACGTATGATTCTACCAGAATAGTGCCCACACAATCCATTAGAAGATATATTTACCGGTAAAAAATCATTTATAGATTCAGATACGGATTTATACTCAGGTAAGTTGATTTTGGTGTCAGTTATGGCTGAGACCTCTCTAGCTAAACCGACAATAGACAAGCAATCAGCTCTATTAGGTGTTAATTTTATTGTAAATATATTATCAATATTTAGTAGGTCATTTAAATCCATACCAGGAATAAAACTTTCATTCAATATTGGTAGATTTTTAGCACTATCTAAAATTCCTACTTCCTCAGAGGAACATATAACACCATTGAAGGTTATACCCAGCGATAAAGATTTATATTTATTAAATATAGAAGAATCTGGATCTATGCAGAACATAGGAAGAATCATTCCAGATCTAACGGAAGAAATATGACATATAGCATAGCAAATGCCATGCGAAGAACCACTATCTACTGTACATATATAGCAATCATCATTACCTTCTGACAAAACTATCAGTTCTAATATTTTAACTGATATAACTTTGTTAGAGAAAGTGCTTGCAGAATAAGATATGTATTCTACCTCTAGACCAGCCATTGTTAGTTTTTCAGCTAGATCGTTACTTGTAATATCAGGATTAACTATAGATCTTAGCCAAGATTCTGGAAATTGCATTATAAAAAACCAACTTTAATATCTAATTTGACGTAAAAAACGTAGATCATTCTCGTAAAAACAGCGTAAATCGTTAATTCCGTAGCGCAACATTGTTAAACGTTCTAAGCCAGAACCAAACGCAAAACCTATATAGTCTTCAGGGTCTAAACCAAAATTACGAATTACATTTGGATGAACCTGTCCAGAACCTGATATCTCTAACCATTTTCCACGATTTGCGCCAGTAGTAAACATCATATCTATTTCTGCTGATGGCTCAGTAAACGGAAAGAATGATGGACGAAATCTGATTTTTAAATCATCATCTTCAAAAAAACATTTTAAAAAACTAGTATAAACTCCCTTAAGATCAGAAAACGATACATTTCTATCTATCCATAATCCTTCTACTTGATGAAACATAGGCGAATGCGTAGAGTCGCTGTCTACTCTATAAGTTTTACCGGGTGATATAATCTTAATCGGAGGTTTATTGATACTGGAATATCTAACCTGCATAGGACTTGTATGAGTTCGCAATAGAAGCTGCAAATTATTTTTATCTTTTATATCTATATAGAAAGTGTCTTGCATTGAACGAGCAGGATGTCCTATAGGACTATTTAATGCTGTGAAATTATTCCAGTCATTTTCTAGCTCTGGACCATCAACAATGTCAAATCCTATAGAATGAAATATTTGCTCAATTCTTTCCCAACTACGCATTATGGGGTGTATAGACCCAGTACTTATACCTCTACCGGGCAATGTTACATCAATAGCTTCAGAAGAAAAACGAAGCTCTAATTCTTTATTCAGTAATCTTTCCCTATATTGAAATAGTAAAAACTCTACCTTTTTCTTAGCTGAATTTATAATAGAACCATAATCTTTTCTATTTTCTAAGCTTACAGTGCCAATTTCCTTGAACAAAGAAGCAAAAACACCATTTTTACCTAAAAAATGAGCTTTGGCCTTTTCAAGGCTACCGGAATCTTTAGCCGATTCAAATGCATTCTCAGCCTGTCTAATAATATTATCTAGTGATAAATTCATTTGTTTGCTAAACACTTTTTCTCTGTAAATATATTGCAATATATTTACAGAGAAACATTAATTTATAAAATATCTTTTACCTTCTGAACTAAGAAAGAAAACCCATTTTTATCATTCACAGCCATATCTGATAAAACTTTACGATCAATTTCTACCATAATTCTTTTTAAACCAGCCATGAATGTACTATAGTTTAGATCATGCTCTCTGACTGCTGCATTTATGCGAGTAATCCACAATGAACGGAAAGTACGTTTTTTATTTCTACGATCACGATATGCGTATTGACCAGCACGCATAACAGCCTGTTTAGCAACTCTAAAAACATTACCACGGCGACCTAGGTAACCCTTGGCTGCATTGATTACTTTTTTATGACGAGCGTGTGCGGTAACACCACGTTTTACGCGAGGCATATTAGTTCTCCATTAATTTAAGCGTAGGGCATCATGGCTCTAACTAGGGCCACATCTGAATTATGAACCACTGCAGATCCACGTAATTGACGCTTCACTTTAGTATTTTTCTTTGTAAGAATATGGCGCTTAAAAGCTTGTGCCCGCTTTATGGAACCGCTACTACGAAACTGAAAACGTTTTGCAGCGCCTCTTTTAGTTTTCATTTTAGGCATAATTGCCCCTAAAAATATTGTTGTTATATAGCAAGAATGGTGACCATGCAGAAAAAATTTAGTATGGAGCTTTAACCAAATTACCACTTATAAAAAATAAACACCAAATCGTTATAGATTAAGTGCTATTGAATTGTAGCATGATCATCACAAAAACTAAATAAATATGAGCAAAATCTATTTGTTATTTTCCAGTTCTTCTACTCGTAATTCCAAATTAGTAACCAATTGATTTAATTTAGATAATTCTTCTCTTATAAGTTCTAATACTTCTACTTGTGAGTCTAATTCTTCATTAGTAACTAAATCTAATTTAGACACAGCATTATTCACTAAAAGATTAACCCCGTTTTCTATATCTCTCTTTAAGCTGGAAGCGCCGCTAACAATACTATTTCCTATATTCTCTTGCAGTTCCTCAAACCATTTATTCTTTTTCATAACATTGAATCCTAAGACAAATTGAAAAAATTTCATTGAATACTAAAAATATAAATCAAATATCCACATATGTTGTAAAAATAACCTTAAATGTTGGAATAACGATATAAATGTAGGAAAATTATTATAACTAGTGCTCACTCTATTGACTATATAAAGGAAAAAGTAGCATTATCACAATGTTGGAATGTTTAATCTCGCTAGTTATATTGTTGCTTAGGTAGCAAGAATCTGGCGCTCTATTCATTTTTATTTTTTTATCTGCAAGCGTGTGATTTAAAGAGGCAGTCTGCATGTCCAGTACAAACGACACATTTAATACCGATCGTAACCAAGCCAAATCAATAGGAACAGTAAAATGGTTCAATGATGCTAAAGGTTTTGGTTTTATTACTCCAGATAATGGTGGAGAAGAGATATTTGCTCACTTTTCATCAATTGAAATGGATGGTTTTAAAACATTAAAAGAAGGTCAGAAGGTATCTTACGAAACTGTTCAAGGACCTAAAGGAAAACAAGCACTTAATATTACATCTGCTTAAAGTAACAAGAGAGAGTAATTACTCGGTTGTTACATTAATTAAATATTTGTTAATTAGATATTTATTAAGATTTAATTTTGAGATTTTTAATTTTAGTAAAAGGACGGCAACACAATTATGTTGACGTCCTTTTACAATTTATAGAAAAAATCACATATCTAGTCAGCAAAATTTGAATCGACAAATTTCCAATTTATTACTTTCCAAAAATTATCCAAGTATTTAGCACGCGCATTGCGATAATCTATATAGTAAGCATGCTCCCATATATCACAAGTTAACAAGGCCTTATCTTCAGTAATAATAGGACAGTTTGCATTGCTTGTATTAATGATATCTAAAGCACCATCTGTTTTTTTAACAAACCAAGTCCATCCAGATCCAAAATTACTTAATGCTGACTTAATAAAATCTTCTTTAAAATTCTCAAAATTACCCCACTTTGATTCTATCGATTTTAATAGTAATTGAGACGGATGTTGATTTAAAACAGGTGTAAGGCTATTCCAATAAAAATTATGATTCCATACTTGTGCAGCATTATTAAATATAGCACCAGTAGATTTCTTAATAATTTCTTCTAAGGTGGATCCTTTTAGCTCATTGTTGTTAACAATAAGATTATTTAAATTATCAACGTAAGTCTTGTGATGCTTTCCATAGTGAAACTCTATAGTTTCTTTAGAAATATAAGGCGACAATGAATTCACATCATATGGCAAAGTGGGAAGAGTATAAATCATAAACGTAAAAACTCCGTTAAAAAATTTTATTTAATTTTACTGCCATATACTATGGCCTCTATAAAACCATCGGATACTTGAATCTTTAATTTCTGTCTATCTGATACATGATCATAATTTTTAACTACATTACCATCATCATCACGAACAACAGAATAACCTCTAGATAAAATATTTTCAGGATTTAAAGCACTAAGACTAGCTATTCTAGCTTGAAGCAAAGTCTTTTTTGTAACAAGATTCTCAATATAAATTCTTTTAAGTCTATCTACCAATAACAAAAATCTCCTCAACCTTATACTAATATTTGGTGTATGAAAATGCAAACTATTCGAAATCAAACTAAATCTTGATTTATTAGAAGCTAGCTTATTTTTAATGCAAGAGATTAATAATTTTTTCGAAATATTAATTCGCTCTAAATTATTTCTAATGTTTATTAAATGTGATAAAAATTTTTTAGATGTATTGTCTAAAAATTGGAAGTAGTTATCTAAAATATGTCTTTGGGATCTATTTATATGTTTCCAAAAAAACTGAATCTTATCTATCAAATCAAGAATATTAGGACAAGAAAGTTCAGCAGCAGCTGTAGGCGTAGTAGCTCTTAAGTCTGAAGCGAAATCAGCTATAGTAAAGTCAGTTTCATGACCTATTCCGCTTATTATAGGAATAGAACTATTAGATATAGCTCGAGCTAAAGACTCATCATTAAAACAACATAGATCTTCCAAATTGCCACCTCCACGAACTAGTAAAAGTGTATCAACTTCTAATCTATTATTTGCAATAATAATTTGCTCTAATATCTTATTTGCCGCATCAACTCCTTGAACGGGAGTATTATATATGATAATTTTAATATAAGGAGCTCTTCTTTTTAATGAAGATATAACATCTCTGAGAGCAGCTGAACGCAGAGATGTTATAATACCAACCGATAGTGGTATTGTTTTCGGTGTACGATTAGCTTGATTAAATACTCCGTCCTCGTATAATTTATTTTTTAAAGCCAAAAATTTTTCATATAATCCACCAATCCCTGATCTTCTTACTAAAAGAGATTGTAATTGGTAATCCCCTTTCGGCAAATATAAAGAAGCATTTGAATAAACTTCTACTTCATCACCGTCTTTTGGTATCTGTTTTATTGAATTTGTTCTGCCCTTGAACATAACAACTCTTACTGAAGATTTACTATCTTTTAGAGTAAAATACCAATGACCAGAGTTAGCAATTATAAAATTAGAAATCTCCCCTTTAACCCATATAAAAGAAATTTCTTTTTCAATTAATAAACTGACTTTTCTATTCAACTCTGAAACAGTATAAACATCACTTATATCGTTATTGCTATAATTTTCCATTTAATTAACCAATTAGCTATCCACAGGGCAATACAAGATATAAATATCGCGTATATCTTAACAAAAAATAATTAAATAATAGTAAGAGGTTACTAAATACATTGTATCTCATTGATAAATATGATTTTTTGACAAAAGTGTATAATTATTGTACAAACTACTTAAATAATAAGCAATACAATCTATTTGTAAAGTTAATAACAGAATTATCCACAAAATCTGTGGATATATTTTTTTACATAAATTTCTATGTACAATTATCGTATAACTTATCAAATACTTTCCAAATTACTAGTTGATTCTGACTATATGAAATCTCTTTAATTTAATGAGATGAGTAAGTTATAAAAAACTCTTGAGTATATATTACATAAATAATAGATGAAAAAAGTCTTATCAAGCAACATACTATATCTATTGTCATATATAACAAGATTTTTGTATTCATTAAAAACTATTTATATAAATCTACAATACTAAAAATTTTTAAAATAAAAACCCTTATCATTTTATTAAATATCTAATTAGGAGTAAAATGAAAAACACCACTTGTGAGATCAATATCTAAATAATTGAAATACAGATTATTTAAATCTATCAGTATAAACAGATGTTATGGGATTGATTTTGAAAAAAATACAAAGGTGGGTTTCAAATATGTAGATTTTTTCGAAATTCGGATATGAGTCCACATTAATTACAAAAAACAATGTTTCCAATTGTTGATATTATAATTTTATACTATGGATTACAGCACATTGCCATGTATAGAGATTTTGATATTAAATTTTAATATAAATAGAGAATGGAAGATTAATCCCACCACCCTGGCTGCTCAGAGAAAAATTTTCAGATACGGTCAAGAAAATATATTTGTAGTAATATGAAGAAATGATGGAAACAAATGTATATTGAATAACAAAATATTTATTAATACTTTTATTAACTGTATGATATATACATAATCCTCTTTATAACCAACAAATTATTGTAAACTCAATAACTTTTTATTTTATTATATATCAGCTAATGATATCTTAGTAACATTAAAATATGTCGTTAAATGTTCTAATAATAAAGATTCTATAATTTAGTAAATAAATACTGCTGAAGAATTTTCAGATAATAAATTTTTTCAATATTTGTCAGATCAGATGCATCAATCCAGCATAAAATTAAAAGATCATTTATAATATTTGTGACAATTCACATAATTCACATTAAATAATAATGAAAGATAAATTTATAGATATACTTGTTTGTCCTAAATGTGGTGGAAAACTAAGTTATGATAGAAAGGAAAATGAGCTTATTTGCAATAATGACATGATAGCATTTCAGATACTTGATGGTATTCCAATTATGTTGTGTGATCAGGCAAGATCGATTCAAAACATAAAACATGATTAAATAATATATCAAAAATAAATCAGATCTTATAGTAACAATACCTGCTAAAATAGTATCTACTAAAGTATCTATTAAACTATTAGAATATACATGGCATGCCAATTATTGTTAGAGTAGCGCAACAGTCAGCATTATCTATGGCTAGAGAAATTCACATTGCAACAGATAGAGCACAAATTTGTGATAATGTTAATAAACATGTTGTTAAGAACATAAATATTATCAGAAGCTATAGAAATACCAAGGAGATAATAATTCATTAAAAAACTAAAATAATCTAATTTGGCGAATATAGTAATGTGCAAATTTAAAATCAACGACAAAAAAGATCTTTTTAATAAAAATTTTGTTAAAGTAGTTTGTGATATAGAAAATAACGCACTATACTTTTCAATTTTCAGTATACCAGGGAGAAATGAAAAATTTGATAACATATAAAGGGGTTATGGACACATTTGAATATATGTTTATAGGGTATATTTTAAAAAAATTTCCGTTTATAAAAAATGAAAGTTGGAAAAATTGTAATAACTATGACAACTTATAGCTTTGAAAATGGTTATAAAATATTATTAGATATTATGAATAAAGAACTACTATAAGAATTTGATACCATTAAAGATTTAGAAAAAGTAAAAGATATATTTAGTAAGAAAATGCAAGTTTGTTGCCAATAATATTTTTATAAATAATTTATATTAAAATTCAGGAGTATTCATGCGTCTAATATTGCTCGGACCGCCAGGAGCTGGCAAAGGCACCCAAGCAGCTTTTTTAACAAAGCAATTTAATATTCCACAGATATCTACTGGTGATATGTTACGCACAGAGATTAGAGCTGAAACAGAATTAAGTATTGAATTAAAAAAAATAATAGACTCTGGTAGATTAGTACCAGATGAAATCATTATTAAATTAGTAAAATCTAGGCTCAATAATCAAGATTGCACAAATGGTTATTTGCTAGATGGTTTCCCCAGAACTATTCCACAAGCAGATGCTTTAAAAAATGAAAAAATAGAGCTAAATTATGTATTAGAAATTCAGGTTCCTGAAGATAGTATAATAGAGAGAATTAGCGGAAGGAGAGTACATATCACAAGTGGTCGAAGCTATCATACAACATTTAATCCTCCATATATTCCAGAAAAAGATGATATTACTGGAGAAGATTTAATTCAAAGGGAAGATGACCGTGAAGAAACCGTTAAGCGCAGATTAGACGTATATAAAAAACAAACTAGGCCATTAGTTGAATATTATTCAGATTGGTATGAAAATGATCCACACAAGGCTCCTAAATATTTCAGAGTATCTGGAATTGGATCAGTTGAAGAAATAAGAAAAAGAATCCTTTCTTGTCTAGTTGATTAAATATGCAGATAGTATACCCTTAGCAAATTTTAATCTAATAAAGATAGCTTGTATTTGCATTTAATTAAAAAATATTATGTGTGCGATATTTAAACTAAGAGACAAATTGAAATTATGATTTTGAAAGGAACGCTACGATCTATATTAACCGTGAGTGTTTTTACTTTGCTGTCACGCGTGACTGGACTTGTTCGTGATATAGTAATAGCAAAAAACATAGGGGCAAACTCTTTAAGTGATGCTTTTTGGATATCTTTTAGAATACCAAATATGCTTAGAAAAATTTTTGCAGAAGGATCATTTGCACAAGCATTTATACCGACTTTAAGTCTGGCGAGAAGCGAATCAAAAAATGAACATAATCTGAGCGAAAATATACATAATCTGATCACTAGGATGGCTCTATTACTAACAACATTCTTAATATTAATTACCATAATCGGTGTGATATTCACCCCTTTCATAATTAGGATATTTGCTAGCGGAATATGCAAAAATACCAACGATATCAACCAGTTTTATGCTACTGTATTAATGACAAGAATAATGTTTCCTTACGTTATTCTTATTTCACTAACAGCATTTGCCTCTTGTATATTAAATACATGGAAAAAATTTTCTATACCTGCTATCACCCCAGCATTACTTAATATTTCAATGGTTTTAACCTGTTTGATATTGGCAAAAGAAAAAATCCAACCTATATATGCTTTATCTATAGGAGTTGTAGTAGGAGGCATAGCACAACTTTCTATACAGTGGTTGGCTATATCAAAAATGAATCTACAACCATCTTTATCTTTTGATTTTGTTAGTGCATATAATGATAAATATGTAAAAAACATAATAAAGAAAATGATGCCAGCATTAATTGGCGTCTCAATATCTCAAATTTCTCTATTAATCAACACAAATATAGCAACTTGGTTGGCACCTGGAAGTTTAACATGGTTAACTTTAGCAGATAGAATAGTAGATTTACCAACTGCTTTAATAGGATTAGCATTAGGCACAGTAATGCTACCTGATTTATCAAAATCATATGTTAGCAAAAATCACAATAAATATAATTTATTAATAAATAACAGCTTAAAGATAATATTATTATTTGGAGCTCCTTCAATGGTATGCATGATTTCAATACCGAATGGACTAGTGACTGTGTTATTTCATTATGGAGAATTTAATCAAATAGATGTATATAACACAAAATCAGCTGTTCTAGCTTATTCAATAGGATTGCTAGGAATGATGATGATTAAAATATTATCTTCTGCATTTTATGCAATGCAGGATACCCTAACTCCCACAAAAACTGCATTGCTATCTTTATTTCTTGCTCAAACATTGAATATATTTTTGGTGCCACTATATTCTCACATTGGCATTGCCATATCTTATAGTGTTGGAGCTACATTGAACTCTATATTTATGCTATTTATTTTAAATAGGAATAATGTATTTAATTCATACAAACGTGGATGGATAACTATACTATTGCGTTTAATACCCTCATCAATTTTAATGGGGTTTTTTTTAAATTTCTTTGAAAATAAAATTAACTGGATTGAACTACAATCAAACGTAATACAGAGATTTTCAATTTTATCATCTTTGCTAGTAGCAGGGTTGATAATATATGTTGGTTTATTATTTATATTTGGTATGAGGTCAAAAGATTTTCTTAACCTATTTGTTACAAAATAAGAATATTAAAATAATTGCTTTTTTAAATAAAAATAAACATATAATGATGATAGTTCCAAATAGAAAGATTATTAAATCATACGAATGATCGTTTTATAACTAAAAAATATTTTACTTAAATTATAAAAACTTTATAATTAAATACTTTATAACTTTCAATTAAAGAATTAAGAAAAAATGGCTAACACATCACAAGCTCGTAAACGCGCACGTCAATCAGCAGAAAAAAATAAACATAACTCAAGTTTAAGATCAATGTTGCGCACTGCTATAAAAAGAGTAAATCAATCTATTGAATCGAAAGATAAGAGCACATCTCAGGATATTTTTATAAAAGCAACAAGTATAATAGACAGGGTAGCAGATAAAGGAATCATTCATAAAAACAAAGCTGCTCGTCACAAAAGTCGTCTAGCAACTTCTATAAAGAACATGTTATAGAATTAATATCAATTTGATAAAACTTTAAGTAAGCATCTTTTGATAATCTATCATTTGTTGTCATTTTATAACATGTTGCATGGTTGTTTTATATGAATATAGCGACCTGGAATGTTAACTCTTTAAGGATACGCTTAAATCAAGTGTTAAACTTTCTAGATAAAAATGATATTGATGTTCTATGTTTGCAAGAAACCAAAATAACTGATGATAAATTTCCATATGAATCATTTAAGAATATAGGTTACAACAGCTATTGGCTTGGACAAAAAACATTTAATGGTGTAGCTATTGTTAGTAGATATGAATCTGTAAGAACCTCATATAATCTACCAGATAATTTTGATGAGCAAAAAAGATTAATATCTATAACTATTCGATCAGAAATTGGAGAAATCTGTGTTATATGTGTATATTGCCCCAATGGCCAAATGATAGACAGTGAAAAATATGAATATAAAATTAAATGGTTTGAAAAGCTAACAAATTTAGTAAAAAACGAATTATTAAAGAATGATCAGTTAATATTAATAGGTGACTATAATATAGCCCCAAATGATGATGATGTTTATAATATAGAACTTAGTAAAAATCAAATATTAACATCAGAGACTGAGCGTAAATTATTTAATAACCTTGTACATTTGGGTTTAGTAGATGCCTTTAGATTATTTGAGCAGCCTAAAAACTCTTATAGTTGGTGGGATTATAGAAAATATTCTTTTAAACGTAATATAGGATTCAGAATAGATCACATATTACTGACAAATTCTTTGAGAGGATTATGTCAGGTTTGCAAAATAGATAAGTCATTAAGGGAATTTGAAAGACCATCAGATCACGCTCCAGTAATTGCTATACTGAAGCATAAACTTACTTGAATAAATGGGGCGGTAGCTCAATTGGAAGAGCGTCGCGTTCGCAATGCGAAGGTCGGGAGTTCGATCCTCCTCCGCTCCACCATTAAATATTATTGAAAAGCTGTTTCCATAAAAGTTCTTAATTTTCTGGAATGCAATTTTTCCGATGGCATATCTCTCAGATATTCAAGAGTTCTTACCCCTATTTCTAAGTGCTGACTAACTTGTTTTAAATAAAAATCACTAGCCATTCCAGGCAATTTCAATTCTCCATGAAGCGGTTTGTCTGAAACACATAATAATGTTCCATAAGGAACACGTAAACGAAAACCATTAGCAGCTATAGTAGCTGATTCCATATCAAGCGCTATTGCTCGAGATTGAGCAAAACGTTTTACAACCTCAAGCTGGTCGTGCAATTCCCAATTTCTATTATCAATAGTAACTACTGTACCTGTTCTCATAATACGCTTCAGATCCCATCCTTGTAAACCAGATATTTCTGCAACAGCTTTCTCTAATGCTACTTGAACTTCTGCTAATGCCGGGACTGGAACCCACAAAGGCAAATCTTCATCTAAAACATGATCATCACGTACGTATCCATGTGCAAGTACATAATCACCTAATTGTTGTGAATCACGTAAACCAGCACAATGACCAAGCATGAGCCAAACATGTGGTCTTAATACGGCAACATGATCAGTTATAGTTTTAGCATTTGAAGGACCTACTCCAATATTTACTAACGTAATCCCAGAATGATTTGGTCTAGTTAAGTGATATGCTGGCATCTGAGGAGTTCTTATATTCAAATTTTGATTCTGATCAGAGCCATCATTGCTAGTAATAATATGTCCAGGTTCTACTAATGATACGTAACCACCTGTGCCATCTATTACTAATTTTTTAGCCATCTCGCAAAATTCATCAACATAAAATTGATAATTGGTAAATAAAACATAATTTTGAAAAAAATGAGGAGCAGTTGCTGTATAGTGCTGCAGACGCTGCAAAGAGTAGTCTATGCGAGCAGCAGTAAATGGAGCTAATGGTTTTATATTATCTCCTTCTTTCTCTCTCCATGTGCCATTAACAATAGCATCATCTGTAACTGAAAGATCTGGAACATCAAATATATCTCTTAATGGTCTATTGATAGACTTAGTATCACTATATTTAACATGAGCACCTTCTGAAAATGCAAAATGCAGTGGTATAGGAGAGTTGGATTCTCCTACACTAACTGGAACTCGATGATTATGGAGTAATTGATTAATTTGATCTACTAAATAAGATTTAAAAAGTTTCGGCCTTGTAATAGTAGTTTGATAAATTCCCGGCTCGGCAACGTGTCCATAAGAAAATCTAGAATCTATAGAATCGTGAGTACTAACCTGTATCCTTATAGCTGGATAACAGGCTCTTACACGATAATTTATATTATTACTTTGCTGATTTGTTAAAATATTACTAAATTCATTTCGCAAGAATTCAGTATTGCGTTCATATATTTCAATTAATCGATTAACAGCTAATTCGGCGTCTTGAAAGGTGTCGAAAGGAAAACATTCTGGGATTTTAAAATCTTGCTTTTGCATATTTTCCATAAAAATTGGGTCCATGTAACCTACCTAAATTTAAAGTAATTTAAATATAATAAGCAATACGCTAAAATATTTTAAAATAAAACAAATCAATTATGTTATAAATTATTAAGCTAAAAACACAAAGAATATTTTAAATATAACATAACTCCTATAATTGTTTTCTATAATATGAAATAATTATGTAAACTAAAACTCTAATAGATTAATTAAGGTTATATAATAAAATTAATGACTAATACGATCAACAACAATTTATTTATTGTAACGGCACCTAGTGGTTCTGGAAAATCCAGTCTAATAAAAGCACTGCTAAAAGACAATGAATCAATATCAATGTCTATTTCTTATACTACAAGAAAACCCAGAATAAGCGAAAAAGATAGAGTTGATTATCATTTTGTATCTGTAGAAGATTTTTTAAAAATGCGTAATAACAACGAATTTATAGAATGGGCTGAAGTGCATAATAATTTCTACGGAACACATAAATCTGTTGTGAATAATAGAAATATTAATACTAGTGATATAGTAATAGAAATAGATTGCCAAGGATCAGATCAAATAAAAAACTATTATCCAGATGCAATCAGGATTTTTATCCTACCACCTTCAATAGAAGAGCTGAGAAAGCGTTTAATTCTTCGTGCATTAGATTCTATGGATATTATAGAGAGAAGATTATCTGTAGCTAAAAATGAAATCATGCATGCTAGAGATTATGATTATGTTATAATAAACTCTGATTTCAATTTGGCATTATCAGAAATAAACTATATCATCAAATCAACAAGATTGAGATTTCAATATCAGTACATTAAAAATAAAAATCTATTTAACAAGCTAGGCATTACAAATTAGCTCATTAGACGATAGTATTTTCTCATATTATTTGAAGCATATTAATTTTAACAGTAAAAGCGAACTAAAAGATGGCACGTATAACAATAGAAGATTGCTTAAAAAACATAAGTAATAGATTTGATCTTACATTAGCTGCAGCATACCGCGCTCGTGAATTGGCACAGGGCCATGCTCCAAAGTTAGAAAGTAAGGATAAACCTACCGTTCTGGCATTGCGTGAGATAAGCAGAGGACTTTCAGGTTTAGAAATGTTATCTAAAGTTCCTGGTTAAATATAATGTTCAATTATGGATTCAAATGAATTCAGGACGATATCCAGTAACTTATTAAGATTTTTTAAGTTTCTGAATTTTTGGAGTAAAGATTATTTCAGTATACAGAGTAATCTTGGTCATTTTTTACTTATTAAAAATAACTCCTTTTTGTCACTGCTGAAAAAATTAAAATTATATTTATCTAAAGAAGACTTAAAATTAGTTTGTGAGGCTTTTATATTTGCAGATAAAGTACATGCTGGACAGAAAAGAGAAAGTGGATCTCCTTATATATCACATCCTATAGCTGTGGCTGAAATATGCTCACAATGGAAACTTGATAAAGATGCAATATCTGCAGCATTATTACATGATGTAATGGAAGACCATGGTATATCAAGACTAGAATTAGAGATAAGATTTGGCAAAAAGGTTGCAGCACTAGTTGATGGACTATCAAAATTTGACAAGATAAATTTCAATAATAAACTTGAACAACAAGCAGCAAATCTACGAAAGATGTTATTAGCTACAGATAAAGATATTAGAGTAATGATTATAAAGATAGCTGATAGATTACATAATATGCGTACTATAAATGCTATAATCAACCCTAATAAAAAAAGAAGAGTTGCTAATGAGACATTAGAGATATATGCGCCAATGGCGTATAGACTTGGATTGAACCTTACACATAAAGAATTACAAGATTTAAGTTTCGCTGTAATTTACCCATATAGATTCGAGATAATGCGTAAAGCGTTATTATTTAAGCGTCAAAAACATAATAAACTAAGTGATAAATTAAAGTACAATATATATAAAGAAATATCGAAAAGTAGTCTAAATATCGAAATTAGAAATAGAAGTACAGATTCATTATTCAGTATATATAAAAAAATGTTGTCATATGGTAAAACCTTTTCTGAAATAACAAATACACACTGTTTTAGTATTACTACAAATAAGATATCTGATTGCTATTTAATAATGGGAATTATACATCAAGCATATAGGCCAATACATGGAAAATTTAAAGATTACATAGCAATGCCAAAAATAAATGGATATCAATCTTTGCATACTACAGTAATTAGTTTAAGTGGAATAAAAATAAAATTTCAAATTAGAACAAAAAATATGGATAATTTAGCTGAAAATGGTATTACTAATTATTGGATACAAAAACAGGATAATACCGAATTTCAAAGACATCTAGAAAATTATAAATTTCAATCTGTATTAGACATACAGAATAAAATAAACGATCCAAAAGAATTTTTAGAATACATAAGAATTGATCTTTTTCAAGATTCTATAAATGTTTTCTCGTCATCAGGAAAGGTGGTTACTTTACCAAAAAATTCTACTGTTATAGACTTTGCATATGCTATTAAGATTAGTTTAGGAAATAAATTATTTATTTCCAAGATTAATGGTAAATGGAGTTCTCCTTGCAGAATATTAAATAATGGCGACAAAGTAGAGATTATAACATCAGATCAATCTAATCCTGATATTAAATGGCTCAATCAAATAAAATCTAGAAGGGCTATTTATGAAGTACGTAAATATTTAAGATCAATTGAATATGAGGAAAAGACACATTAATAATTATTAATAATAATCATTGATTATAAAATTATTTATACATAAAAACTTGTCTAATCTAATATATGAGTTATTAAGTAATATAAATTTTATTTTCTTAAATAAATAATCTTAATTTTACAATAAGTATCTTAATAAAAAATTATATATAATCATAAAATGAAATTCATAAAAAAAGTTGAAAACTCCTGCAATAGAAATAATTCACTATTACAAGTTAGCTTAGATCCAGATCCAAAACGATTTCCTAAAGAATTAGCAGGAAATAAAAGATCTATATTAGAATTTTGCAAAGGTATAATAGAATCAACTGCTGAATATATATCTAGCGTTAAAATGCAAATTGCATACTTCTCTGCCTGTAGGGCTGAAGATGAATTAGAGGAAATATGCTCATATATAAGATATAATTATCCTTATCTACCTATTATTTTAGATTCTAAAAGAGGAGATATTGGAGACACCTCTGAAAAATACGCAATTGAAGCATTTGACAGATACAAAGCTGATGCCTTGACAGTGAATCCGTTTATGGGATTAGATTCCATAGAACCATATTTAGAATGGGAAGATCGTGGAGTGTTAGTTCTTTGTAGAACTTCTAATCTTGGAGGATCTGATTTTCAATCGTTAAAAATGGCAAATGATACTCCACTATACTTACACATAGCACAATTAGTATCAAAAAAATGGAACACTAATTCACAATTTGGGATTGTAGCTGGTGCTACATTCCCGAAAGAATTAGCAATAATCAGGAAAGCTATTGGCGAAGATATGCCGATACTTATTCCAGGAATAGGAACTCAAGGAGGAAATATACATTCTACTGTAATTTCAGGAACAAACAATGATTGTTCCGGAGCAATGATAAGCTCCTCAAGATCAATATTATATGCATCAAATAATGATAATTGGCGAGAAGCATCATCAATAGTTGCAAAAAAATTCAGAGATGATATAAACTTTTCTAGAAAAGAGAAAATGCATTTGAGCAAACTAGAATCTACAAATAAAAGTAACTAGTGCTATTGTATAAAATGCAGCTATCAAATCATCTAGCATAATACCTATACCGCTGCTCACTTCTTTATCTATTTTCTTAATAGGATAAGGTTTCACTGTATCAAAAAATCTAAAAATTACGAATGACAGGAGCTGAATATAAAAAACATTAGGGACAATCAACAAAATTATAATAAAAGAAATAATCTCATCCCATACTATACCTACATGATCATGAGCTCCTAATTCATTATCCACTTTTTTGCATGCAACACAACCATATATAAAACCTAATAATACGATAAACGACGCCACAAAATTACTCATAAAATGCCAAGGAATTGCATACCACAATAACCATGCAAAAACAGTACCCCATGTGCCAGACCCAGGTCTTATAAGACCACTACCAAACCCAAATGATACTAATCTTTCAGGTTTCTTACAAATCCAAGAAAAGTTTGGAAAACCTACAGAATAACGATTTCTCATAATATGATAATAAAACACCTATAAAATAAAACAAGTAAACAGTATTTAAATCAACCATAGAATAATATATGACCTACAAACTATTTATATCTAAAACCATTTATTAAATAATAAAGATTATTATTTAATTATTTCTAATATCGCTAGCCAATTTATCTAGGACGCTATTTATAAACTTAAAACCATCAGTTCCGCCAAAGGATTTTGCCAATTCCACTGCTTCATTTATAGTAACTTTATATGGAATTTCAACGTGATTTATTAACTCAAAGCTACCCATTAGTAGAATAGCGTACTCTACAGGTGAGATTGAATCTAATGATCTATCTATGTATGGAGTAAATCTTTCACACAGCAAGTCATGATTATCTAAAACCCCATTTATTAGAACCTCAAACCAATCATTATCAATTAAATTACTTTTGCAATTATCATATATATCATTATGAATGTCATTAACATTTTTATATATATTGCCAGATAAAATCCAAGCATAAATACCTTGAAGAGCAAGTTCACGAGCAAGGCGTCGTGCTCCTTTATGAACATTACGCATATGATTAAGCCTCTATATTTGTTGGAAGTTTACTCATCTTCATATTTTTGATCTGATCTAAGTTTTATTATAAGATTAGAAATTTCGACGGAAACCCTAGCACAGTCATAACCTTTTTTAGCTGCTCTTATATTTGCTTGTTCTTCAGAATCAACAGTAAGAACACCATTAGCTATCGGTATACCAGTACTCAATGAAACATTTGATATAGCGGATGACATTTCATTACTAACAATCTCAAAATGAAAAGTATCCCCTCTAACAACAGCTCCTAGGGCAATCATTGCATTAAAATCATATGTTTCTATCATATGTGATAATGCGACTGCTATTTCTAAAGCTCCTGGAACTGTAACTAATACAATATCATCACTAGAAACTCCTAGGTTATTAAGTTCTTCAACACAATAGTCTAATTCTATTTGGCTGATGTCACTATTAAATCTCGATCTAACTATACCAATGCTAAGACCTTTGCCATTTAAATCTGGAT